>JAZULD010000030.1:0-13786 GCA_045643625.1 Acetatifactor sp.
CTTAAATATTAATCCACAAGGAGTCAGGTCTTATTCATATACGTCTTCGGGAGTAAGAATAATTACTTCTGCCTGATCGGGATGAGACTTACGATAAGCCTTCATAGCGATCATGATGATGATACCTACTGCCATGTAAGCAACCAGGGACATCCAACCCATGAAGTCAAGGGACAGGGAAGAAGCAACTACTACCCAGACAGAGATGATCATACCGAAGATCAGCATGAACTTGCCGCCGGGTGCGGTGTAAGGTCTGTGCCACTCGGGATGAAGCACACGAAGCTTGAAGCAGTCGAAGCAGACTACGAAGTAAACGATACCTGCTGCGATACAGGAAACTGCGTAGATGTACTGTACCCAGTTGGATGCGGAGAAGATACAGAACAGTACGGTGAAGATCAGTACTACGATGTTTGCAAGGTAAGGCTGGCCGTGCTTGTTGAGCTTCTTGAAGGAAGAAGGAAGCATGTTAAGCTCAGCAGAACCGTAAAGTACACGTGCGGAGGAGGTCCAGAAGCCCATGAAGGTGGTGAGGCCGTGGAGGGAACCGCCGATGAGTGCAGCCCATGCGAAGATCATGGGAAGCTTCAGGGAACGAACCAGCTCGGGCTCAGGCATGGACATACCTGCGATCACGTTCCAGGGTGCCATACCACCCATGCAGATACATACCAGCGCGTACAGAATTGCGGGAAGGAACAGTGCTGCAAGGATAACCTTCCACATGTTCTTTGCGGGGAAGTTGGTCTCCTCGATCATGGTGGGGGTCATCTCGAAGCCGATGAACTTCAGGGTCAGAATACCGGAAGCTAAGAAAATACCCTTGCCGCCGTTGGGGAACCAGCCGCCGTTAGCGGTGAGGTTTGCTGCATCCCAGTGACCGCTGGTGAAGAATACTACCATAACGATCAGGGAGATGATGATCATTGCATAGAAGAAAATGTTGCTCAGGGTTCCGGATAAGGAAATGTTGAAGTTGGAACCGATGTACCAGAGGATACACAGAGCGATTGCAATCAGCATGGTCTGAGTGGTGGTGAAGCTTACGAAGAAGCCCAGCGCTGTGGTCAGGATGAATGCACAGAGCGGAGGCTCAACGATCTGGATCAGGAACATGAGCCACTGAACGACCCAGCCGATCTGATGGTTGGTTGCGTTTGCGGTCCAAACCGCAACGGAGGAAGAGTAAGGCAGCAGAGCTACCATCTCAGCAAATGCAAGTCCTACGGGTACTAACAGTACTGCGAGGATCAGAAAGATAAATGCGGAACCTGAACCGCTGGTCTCGAACCACAGAGGGCTCTCTGCCAGCCAGCCGCCGATTACGGAACCGGCTGCGATGGAGATCAGGGTCATCATACCTAAGTTCTTTTTTAATTTGTTTTCCATAGGGACACCTCTTAAAAATTAGTTGGCTGCCTTCTCAAGTGCTTCGATACACTCTTCGGTATTGATTACGTGGCAGTAAATATTGTTCAGGATCTCAAGCTCGTTCTCGGTGATCTGTGCGGTGGAGGCACGGGTAGCATCCTCGATGAGCCATACCTTGAAGCTCTCGTCAGCGAGGCTTCTTACGGTACCGGATACGCACTGGTCGGTAAGAACGCCGGTGCAGATAACGGTATCGATGCCCATGTTGTAGAGCATCAGACGTAAGTTGGTGCCGGTGAGTGCGCTGTCGGTGGTCTTTCTTACAACGATCTCATCGGGCTGGGGTGCAAGCTCGGGAACGATCTCTGCGGAAGGATCGCCGGGAGGAAGCAGCAGCTCATTGTAGCCGGTAGCCTTCTGATCTAAGGAACGGTCTGCGCCGTTCTTCTTCTGACCCTGGATCATTGCGAAGATAACCTCGATGCCATGCTCTCTTGCATAAGCGATCAGCTTCTGATTGTTGGGGATCACCACGTCGTCGATTGCCTTGTAGAACTGCTCCCAGGCTGCAGCACTCTTAAGCTGTGCCTCGGTGGGATTCTCAAGAACAGGACGGCTGATGAATACCTTCTGCATGTCGATGATCAGCAGCGCGGTCTTCTTGGGATCGATCTCGATAGGGCCGTAATCATTGTCTTCCAGATAGTAGAATGATACGTGTCTGTCGTTTACTTTCATAATTCTTGTCCTCTCCTATTTTTCTCCTTACAAAACAAAAAAGAGCCGCCCGTTAAGACAACTCCGTAAAAAATAGTATATCGCTATACCTGTCTCTGTCCTTGGACCTGAGAGATTCAACCGTCGCCGGTCTTGCACCTTCGGTACTCATTTAAGAGGTTCTCCAGAGTTCTCTCCACGACCGGTCATCCCAGCCGCTTCAACGAGCCTTGTTTTATTGCCAAATAAACATAACACATTTTCCCTTGTAAATCAATGTTTTATTTTGTTCTTTGCGCAAAAACAGCACCCGCTTACCTGCGGATGCTGTCATATTCTGTCATTTTTACTTCTGCCGCCGTCGTTACTTCTCCTCGGTCTTTACCGCGCTGTCCAGGCTCTTGCCGAAGACAAAATATCTCTGGTAGAAGAACTCTGTCACGAAGTTCAGGGCCATGTTGATGATGGTAACGAGATACTCATTCCAGCCAAGGCTCATGGTCAGATAGTGCTCCAGGTAGGTGGTCACGGGTACAAACACAGCGTAGAACGCCAGCACCTTCAGCATGGCAACAGGCACGTTAGCCGCGGACTGGAAGGTGAACTTGCGGTTCAGGGTGAAGTTCCATATAACGGACAGCACCAGTGCAGTCAGGTAGGACACCCAGTAAGGCAGGTGCAGGATCTCGTTTAAGAGCGCAAAGGATACGATCTCAATAAGACCGGCGCTCATAGAAAAAAATGCGAATTTTAAAAATCTGATACTCTCTTTCATTTAAATCTCCCCATAGGTATCGCGGTGGTCTCGTAAGAAATAACCGAGGGTCGCCACCAGAACAAGCTCCATAACGGTATTGCGGTCCAGGTGATACTCATTCTCCCTGATACGCTTCGTCAGCTCCGCAACTTCTTTTTCATCCAGATATTTCACGATCATAGGCTCGCTCAAAATATCGTAAGCGTCCTCCTTGAGTTCATCCCACTTGACATTGACACGATATGCCACATCCGCAGCCTGACGTCCCCAGGGCTTGTCGGGATGGGTGATGATGGGAGGCAGCAGTTCCTTCATATAACCGTTGACAGGTCGTCTCTCCACACCGCCATGAACAAAACTCTCCAGCGGCAGGGAGATGCACAACTCCGTCATCTCCACAGTCAGTGTGGGATCCAGCTTCAGATATCCGAAGCGAAGACCCTGCACAGTGAAGTAGAAGCTTCTCTGAATGTACTGCATGGGAATAAACATGAAGTGATTCTTCTGCTTCTCGGTAATCACATAATTGCCGCCAAAATAACGCTTCTCATCCCTTGCGGCGTGGTCGATGCCCAATCTCTTTCTGTCGGAAGGGCGCAGATAGTAGCTGAACTCTTCAGGATTGGTAAAGAGGTCCTTGCAGACGCCCTTGATCCACGTGCGCAGGAATCGACCTCTGCGCTGCTGAAATCTCTTGCAGAAGGCATCTGCCTCCTTATAAGCCTTCACGGGATGGCCTGACAGGATCTGCATGCTGATGATCTGGCAAATGTCACCGTAGGAAACATTTGCGTTGCCGCCTGCCGCGGTCATCAGGAGCTTTACATTATCCTTCACAGCAGCCTCGCTCATGTTGTCAATATTCAGGTTGTTGATGGAAGCTTTTACGAAGGTGTCATAGATCCGATGATAGTACTTTGTGGTGCTTAAGCAATCCTTCATACCGCCGGATACATAGTGAGGCTCCAGATTGGGGAACATTTTTCTCTGCTCTTCCACCAGAACGGACTCGTTCTCAATAATACGTCTGTCAGGCTCAGGCTGATAACCATCCGCCGGCACTGAGGTGTAGCTGTAGAGCTTCTTGCCCTGCGCAGCAAGAGACGGTGCCGCCATGGCAACCACGGAAGAAGAATCCAGACCGCCGCTGAGCAGCAGACCGACCTCTCCGCGTGAACGGAGCATGCCGTCTACAATTTTATGGTAAGTGCTTAAGAAGAGCTCTTTACACTCTTCATCGCTCTTTTTGATATACTTGATATTTTTCGTGGGATCCCAGTAGCGCTCTCTTCGCTCTTCACCCGTCGCTGTATTCACCGTCACATGCACCGCACTGTCCACATGGTACAGCTGCTCGTATACAGTCTCCTTGGGGTTGTAGAAATTGCGGGGGGCCATCGCTCTGTAAGAGCTGAGGATAAAGTCATGATTTAACTTAAGTCCCTTTCCTGCTAGCGCTTTTATGGGACGGTAGGTGCTTCCGAAGCAGATATAATCCTCACAGAGGTAATATGCCAGGTATCTTGCGCTGAAATGATCCGAGAAGAGATCCAGCTTCTTCTCTTTTCTGTGGTAGATCGCAAAGGAAAAACAGCCTCGAAGCACATGAACGAATTCATCTCCAAGCACGCGATAGGCCATGTAAGCCATCTCGATATCACCGCAGCAGGCAGGATCAAACCTGTCGGTGTACTTCTCATGCCCTTTCTTCGCGATAATTGCCGCAGCAACGTCCTCTCTGTTGTACAGGAAGCAGTCTCCAAGGAACATCAGGTCTGCATCCGCATCATAGATGGGGGAGGTATCCTTCACCGCTTCCTCAGTCACATACTGATGGGCGCAGAGCATATATGCCTCGCCGAGAGAGAGTTCCTCCACACGATCGATCTTGTAAAGATCGAGTGAACCCCTGATCTGTTCAGGCACTGCGTTATCTACAGTGTTTTTCTTAAAATCAACATAGCCCCAAATGCCAGCCATTTGTTATTTCTCCTTTAATCCTTTTTCACCAGATCGACAATGATATCAGCGATCTCTCCCACGCTGTTTTTGCCTCTGGGACGGGTGATACGGAAGATCTTCATCTTACCGGCAGCCTGCAGGCAGCGCAGCTTGTCGCCCTCGGGAGTGCCCTTAAAGGAATAGATCTCAGCCAGATACAGGGTCTCAAGAGTGCGCAGATACATATCAAGTCCCTGCATCTGCTCCACCTTGATCTCTTCAATATCATCCACACGAAGGAGCACCAGCGTATTTAACGGACGCTGCTCGGTACAAAACTCCTCTTCGTTGATATAAGCAAATTTATCGCGCTTCTCATTGATGTAGAGAAGCTTGGCGGGGTCTAACGTCTCCGCCACATCTCTGCACACCTTCTGAAGTGCGTTGCAGGGGCGGATCATATCACTTACCCCCGGATTGATGATCGTCATGTCATCCGCCAGGAACTTATAGCCCTTCTTCATCAGCTCCAGTGCAGTGGTAGACTTACCCGCGCCGCTGACGCCGGAGATGATCAGGCCGCGGCCGTCAATGTCAAGAGTGGTACTGTGCAGACAGGAAAATCCTCTCTGCGTAAACAGAAAAGCAAAGCCCCAACCGATCAGGAAAGAGGTCACATCGTGCAGAGTTGCATTCTCTCTGGGACAGACGGTAACAGTAGTTCCCTTCTCGATCCGATAAGCGCAGTAATCTGTGCCAAAGACCACCAGATCCTCAGAACAGAAAAATTCCTTCCTGTTCTCAGGTACATCCGTGTAGTCGATCTCACCGTATCTGATAAAGATCTCCGGCTCACCTTCCGTCTCGGGAAGATTGTAGAGTTCTACCTCCGACTCGATCAGAAAATCATATATGCGGTATAAATGCATGTAAATATCCTCCGAATAATATACCATGTGACATATTATCCCTAATAATGTCATAATTCGCTCAAACACTTGAAAAACGTATCATGATGATTATACAATAAAGCCTGTATAAAGAAAAGTACATTCTATTCTTGAAAGGAGAACAACTACAATGAAAAAGGAATGGAACAATTCAGAAGTTGACGAGTTAAAGGTTGAAGCCACCAATAATCTTCCCACCGACAAGATGGAAGTAGATGATTATGAGAACGGCTACTTTAAGCAGGGCAAGCGTGAGGGCAGCGGTTCCCAGACCGAGATTCCTTATTATCCCAGCTAATTCGGCAGGATTCTGAAGCAGCACAATCAGGAAAGATTCCAGGAAAGGAGAGATATACCCATGAAAAAGGCTTGGACAAGTTCTGAGATCGTTCAGTTAGAGGTGAGCGCTACCGCTAACCTTCCCACCGATAAGATGGAAGTGGACGATTACGAAAACGGCTATTTTGCACAGGGCAGACGTGAGGGCAGCGGTTCCCAGATCGATATCCCCTATTATCCTTCATAATATAAACATAAATTGTACAAATTCTAAAAATAATGTTAGAATTGTTTACACTTCTTATATCCTCCTGTAGAATGAAACCATCGAGAGGGAAACACCCCAAACAGCATTTATTTGAAAGGAGATATATATTATGAAGACTTGGAAGAATTCTGAAATCGTTGAGTTAAACGTTACTGCAACCGCTAATATCCCTACCACCGAGGCAGCAGTAGATGAGTATGAGAACGGCTACTTTAAGCAGGGTATCCGTGAGGGCAGTGGCAGTAAGGTAGATATCCCTTACTACAATAACTAAAATTTGTTATTAACAGAGACGAAACGACGAACCCCGATACGAAAGTATCGGGGTTTTTTCATGTCATGATATGTCAGGGTGCATGATAAAAGGGTGTGGGATCAAATATGATCCCGCACCCTCTTTGTGTTCTGTATGTTCCTGTTACATCGTCTGAAATACCAGCACTCTGTTGCGGTCGTCTCTTTCGGGGAATAAGTCCGTGCAGTCGATCTCATCGGCAAAGAGCAGCTCGTCCATGCTCATCAGACAGGCCACATACTCGCCCGAAGGATAGTAGAAGAACAGTTTGATCTCCCTGGGCTCCCTGTAATAGGAGTCTACTACCTCTGCCAGTACGCTCTGCAGGATCTGCTCCGAGAAAGGATTGAAGAAAAACAGTGCCGTCTCGTCATCCTGCATATGATACTGCTCGGCACGGAGGTTTAAGAAACTGATACGGTCTTCCAATGTCCATTCCCCGTTGCCGGCATGTGCGTTGTTCCTTCCGCTGCTGCCCGCTCCGAGCTTACCTTCTCGTACTGCCTGCTTGTAGTGTTCAAGATTCTCCACGGCCTCCTCGTACATCTTTGGAAGCATCTCAACGCCGACAGCCCTGCAGCCGGTGCGATGACTTATATAGATCGGGACCCTGCCCTTGCCGCAGCCAAAGTCCACAAGCACATCCTCTGCGCCAAGATACCCGCTTTCGATGATCCGGTCGAGCACCTCGTATTCCGTGGCCTCGTAGGGGTGATGATGCTCATCGCTCAGCTTGTCATCCCTACCCTCTGTGCAGATATGCAATTCTTCATCCATCGTTTTGTCCTGTATCATTTTCTGTTGTCTCCTGCGTTTTTCTTATGACGGGCCTTGTAGTCCTCGTCGATCTCTGCGAGTGCACTCTCGAAGATCTCGTCTCTGCCGGCAGCTGCAGGTGCCTTACGCAGGCAACTTACCACCTTGCCGACCACCTCAAAATTCAGCGCGGTACCTTCACTGTCGCACTCGTAATTTACTGCTCTGTCAGCGCCCACGCCGAATCTGCCTGCCACCTCGACAGCATCGATATTGGCGCCCAGGAACAGGAACTCCCAGCCTCTCTCCTTCTGCTTTTCCACCAGGTCCTTGACCTTTTTGTAGCTGTACTCGCGGCTGGCATTCTCCATACCGTCGGTGGTGATCACAAACAGGGTCTTCTCGGGTCTGTCCTCTTCCCTTGCGTACTTGTGAACGGTTGCGATGTGGGATACCGCTCTTCCCACTGCATCCAGCAGCGCGGTGCAGCCTCTCACATAATACTGCTTGTCGGTCATGGGCTCGATCTTCGCAACAGGCACTCTGTCGTAGAGCACCTCGCTCACATCATCAAAAAGGACGGTGGAGATGTACGCCTCACCCTCCTCCTTCTTCTGGCGCGCGATCATGGAGTTGAAACCTCCGATGGTGTCGGCCTCCAGACCTGACATGGAACCGCTTCTGTCTAAAATAAAAACTACTTCTGTTAATCCTTTACGCATAATTTTGTCCTCCTTATGTATTGCTCCGAAGAGCTTGTTCACTTGTTGGACTCATTATAACAGGGACTTTGAAAAGAAAGGTCGCCTCACGGGCGACCCTTGTTTTTTGGGAAAAAATAATAAACCGTCCGCCGGTCGGACTCTTATCCAATGAAAGGTCATGTGCCGCCGAGGCTGCTCTGTTACTCGATAATGCAGGGCAGTCCGTACTCCTCCAGCATTATATCGATCTCCAGAATGTCGAAGATCTCCTTCTCAATAAAATAGGAGAAGATCACATCCTGAATATCACTGGGTGACAGGGCATAGCCCGCTCTGGCCAACAGGTCCTTCGTGTTGTCCAAATTCAGCTTCGCACCCACGCATAACTGCAGTGCTGTCCGCTTCTGGGGATGATAATTTACGTTGTTTTTGATCTTGGAAAAAACCTTCTTGTCAATGCAGGCACGGTTCCAGACCTCCGCATTGGTCATTCCCTGCTGCTCGATCAGATACAGAAGATACTCCGTGAATGTATCCGACAGATGCTTCATGCGCTCGTCAAGCTCGCGCTTCAGGCGATCCTCGTAATCATCCTCATCATAAATCATCGCACCGGCTGCCGGCTTGCTGTACATTGCAGGCTTCTTACGAGCCGCGAGAAACTCAGGAGCTGCCGTCTCACATGGCGCTGCCTCCTTAGGTGCTGCCGCATGCGGCGTTCCGTGAGGTCTTCCCGCACTCTTCGGTATCGGAGCCATAGCAGGACGCTGCAGGGCCGGACCGGGCGCGGGTATTTTGTTCTCTTCCGCATCCTTGAATTCAGGGGTTATGCCGCCGTCAAAGACAGGCGCATCCTCTTGCCGCTCCTCGAATTCGGAGGCTTCGAGGGCTGCGCCTTCATAATTATCCTCGATGTAACTGCGCAGGCTCTTTCTGTGTTTTGCCAGGACTTCGTCAATTCTGCTTTTTTTACGAAATCTCCACAATATTTGATTCAATGCAGAGTCATTACTCCTCATCTACCACACATTCCTCCACGAGTCTGTAATAATCGTTGCGCAGGATGTACGCACTGGCCAGGTAACGGTTTCTGACCTCCGCACGCATCTCCTTGATATAGTTTTCCTTGTCCTCGTCGGACATATCCACGTGCCAGACCGCTTCCTTGGTCTTTTTGTTGTACTCCACCTTGTCGGTCACAAAGCTCTGATCCTTGAAAATGACCAGACCGTCTGCAGTGGAGAAAATATCGCGTCCGGCATACATTCTGGAATCATATTTGAAGCCAAACAGGTTCAAAATAGTGGGCAGCACATCCACACTGCAGCAGGGCTTGTCGACGTAGACAGGCTCTTCCATGCCGCCGCACCACAAAAACAGGCTGTTGCGGTAATAGTCCATTCCCTGCTCGAGATCCTTGCCCGCAAGCTCCCCGTACTGCTCCACGCTCATGCCGTAGGGGTAGTGATCCGCCGTCATAACAATGACCGTATTCTCAAGCTTGCCGGCCTCCTCAAGTGCCCCAAGCAGATACTCCATGGCCTTGTCCAGCTCGATGTTGCAGGCAAGATAAGCCCTTGCATTCTCGGACAGATCATGATCTGCCACCGCATCTCTATTCTTGGAGGACATGCGGTTGCCCTTGAAATTATAATTCATGTGACCCGAGACGGTCATGTAATACACATGAAAACGCTCATCGTTGATATACTCGGGGATCGTGCTCTCAAGCATCTCCAGGTCGGAGGCAGGCCATGCACCCGGCGTCTCCACCTCAAAAATATGGTCTCCCCACTCTTCCTCACTCAGTTCTCCCAGCTTGATCGCCTTGAAGAAATAGCCAAGATTGGGATGTGACAGATGTCTGTCATAGTAAGTCAGAGAATTGTTGTGGTATGCCCTGTTGAACACACCCGCCTCGGCAAAAAATCTGGGCAGCGAGCAGCTCATCAGATTCTCCGCGCTTTTTTTCATACTGAACTGTCCGTCAGGAATCAGTCCCGTGGTATTGACATACTCGCCGTCGCTGGTGCTGGTGGACCAGATCGGCACATAATAATTATTGAAAACAAAGGACGAATTCACCATCCTGCACAGCGTTGGGGTGAGATCCTCGCGCATCGCATAGGTGCTGAAGCCCTCAGCAGTCAGGAAGATCAGATTATATCCCTCAAACATGCCGGTGTACTCGTTGCGGCAGGTAGGTGCAAGTCCTTCGATATAATCTGCCAACCACTTGGTCTCCTTACCCCCGTCGGACAGGGCATGCAGTGCCTCCATGTCAATATTCCAGACATTGGGGGACAGATCGGGTCCGGGTTCCGGCGTAGCCTCGATCTCTGCGGCAGGCTCCTCCGCCGCGTCGCCCTCCTCTTCCTTCTCCGAAGGCTCGGGAGAATTCACCGGTTCTTTTACAGCAGAAGGCTGTGTACCGCTGTCTGCCCAGGGACCTCCAAGTTCCTGTCCGATGTCTCTCAGAAGATGCGGCATAACGCCCATTCTCTCAAGCACCAGCTCGGAGTCGTAGAACTCCGCATACTCCTCCACAGTCTCGATCTGCGCTGCGATACCGGCCTTCAGATAGCCGATGTAAAGAACGATCGCTGCCGCAAAAACGCCAAGGATCCACAGAATACTGCGCTTCTTTATTTTTTCCTCCCTGATGCGTCCCGCCTTAACAAGCAGCAGATAAATGCCGATGGGCAGCAGGCACACGACCATAAAGGGGATCGTCTTCAAGGTAACCATCCAAAAACTATCGCTGAATTCGGTCACCGCATCCGCACCGGTCTCCCAGATCGCACGCAGCATGATGGGCTGCTTGAACATGCCGTAATAGCCAAAATGCAGGGAAAACAGAAGCATCGCAAGCACCGTAAAGGTGACGATCGTGATCCTGTGACCTTTTTTGCCAAAGCAGCCTGCGATCAGCGCAGGAAATACCGCCGCTGCTGCCGCCACTATGGCAGCAAGCATCGGATTAAACGCCGCAAGTCCAAAGGTCGCTATATGAAAGATGCCCTCCAGAACAAGGAGAGTCAAAAAACAAAACAACCAAAGTATCATGAATTATTATCTCTTTTCTAAAAACCGTATTTTGCAAGGTCCACTCTGCCGTCAACCACTTCCACACCGTCGGCGATCAGCAGTTTTGCCTGAGCGCCCTCGCCTCCGAAGGCAAATTCGCCCGCAAGCTCACCCTTTGCATTCACCACACGAAAGCAGGGAATCGTGTCGGGATCCGGGTTCTTGTGCAGGGCATTACCCACAGCCCTGGCCATCTTCTTATCGCCCGCAAGCTCTGCAACCCTTCCGTAGGTCGCAACCCTGCCCGCAGGGATCTTGCGCACTGCCTCATAAATGCGCCTTGTAGGGGTATCGGTGATCAGTCTGAAGCTGTCCTCCACCCTGTCATACACCTGTGAAAGGGGCGCGCTGCCATCCAGCAGGATCGTGATCCAATGCTGCTTGTTCATGTGATACGCAGGCAGATATCCCGGACTGTTCGTGATAAATGCC
The DNA here is from genome assembly GCA_045643625.1 of Acetatifactor sp. Lineage (GTDB taxonomy): Bacteria > Bacillota > Clostridia > Lachnospirales > Lachnospiraceae > Acetatifactor. The sequence goes on from JAZULD010000030.1 coordinate 11,561, forward strand.
ACAAACTCCGGATCAGCCTTCACATTCAAGACGTGGATCTCGCCCTCTCCGTTCAGTCCCAAAGTCCTGCGCTCCAAATTCATCAGAAGCGCAAACCACTTGCCGCTGAGCGGATCCTTAAAAGTCGTATACTCCGGATATCTCGCCCAGGGGCGCTCTGTGACCGCACCGTAGGTGTCCGATATGTAGTTAGTCAGGCTTTCAGCGTAGGACATGAAGGCACTCCCTCTCGTCTCACAGGAACTTCCGTTCACAGGTTACCGTATTTCAGCGTATATTATAACACATAACATAGTCTTTGAATGCACTAAATTATGTGTGCTCGCCGCACATCGGGGGCTGTGCGGCCTTTTTTCCTGTCACCGTCGCAATTATTATTATCATTAATAATTTTTTCTGCAATCGCTCTTTTGAGCTGATAAGTATCAAAAAGAGGGGCAGCCGGAAGCCACCCCTCTTCTCTTTATCCTTCAATTGCTACATACTTATTGACCTCGTCCTTCTTAAAGCCGGGAAGATCGATCGTCATCTCGTACTCGGTATCTGTCTCCTGAATGTCGGTGTTCATAACATTCTTAGCTCTGTGGCCGTACAGCTTCTTCTCCAGATTCTTGAATTCACGGTCGCCGAATCCAAACCAGGGATCCTGATAAAAGCGATCAAACAAATCAAAGTTCTCATTAAATAAACTAGGTGTCAACATAAGTCATCCTTCCTTTCTTTCTCAAAAACAAACTTGATCACCTGTGCTATTTGTAACTTTGAACCCGGAATGTTTGGAAGTTTTTTAACTTCTTTTCTTTGTTCAACTACGTTATACACCCTTGATTAGCACTCATCAATAAAGAGTGCTAACGTTTCTATAACGCTTTTATGAAGGAATTCTAAAAAAATTATAAAGCTCTGCGCGACGCATCACTGCGCAATATCGAAATAGAAATTGCCGTCTGACTTTGACATCAATTGATATTTAATGCGTCCTTCACGAACTTGCCCCACTCGGTCAGACCGGAAAAATTCTTTTTGAAAAAAGGAGGCTCCCAACCGTCGTCATACCAGCAGGCCACCCAGCTGATGTTCATTTCGTCCATCTTCTCAAGCATGGGAGCCGCATAATCCACCATGGTGCCGACCAGATAGCGCTGCTCGGCATGTTCATTTCGCGCGATATATCCCCACTCTGTCACAATGACAGGCAACTCTGCTCCATTGACCTCAAGGCTTGCGATGCCTTTGCGATTGGGGAAAATATGAGCGGAGTACATCACATTGTCATCCTTAAGGGGCATTTCTCTCCAGCCGCTTAAGTCATAACAATAATCGGGGCTGCTCGCAATAATGACCTGTTTGGCACCCACTCCGCGGATCAGCTCGACCAATTTCGGCGCATATTCCTCCCAGTCGGATGAGGTGATCTGCGCAGGCTCATTGTAGATCTCAAACAGGACATTGGGCACATCCTTAAAATACTCTGCCACAGCCGTCCAGAATTTTTCCGCATATTGCTGCGCGTTTCCTGCGGGCATCTGCTCGCCCGTACCCAGGTTAATATTGCCGATAAAGTGCATATCCAGGATCACATAAAGGCCGCGTGCAACTGCCCACTCCACTACAGGGTCCAGATATCTCCAGAGATAGTACTCATCCTGCTCCCAGGCATAAGGGTGCACCGGGATGCGGATCACATTGCCGCCGAAGTCAAATACCTCGTCAAAATACTCCTTGTTGAACTTCTTCTCATCCGCAAGCTTCTTAAGTTCGGGCACCATCAGTCCCCGGAGCACGATGCTCTCACCGTCCTCATCAATGAGTCCTGTACCGCTCACCTGCAGCTTCTTCGCATAAGCTTGCTCTGTCTGCTTCTCGAAGACCGCCTTTTTCTCCACCGGCAGAGAAAGTTTGCCGGAGGTGATGCCATATGCGATGAAGGCTGCAAAAAGGATAATGATTATGCCAAGCGCAAACAGTAGTTTTCTAAACTTTTTCATACAAACCTCCAACGCACAATCATCAAAAATCAAAATCGTCATCATCGTCGTCGTCAAAATCATCGTCATCGTCAAAATCACCGTCATCATAGTCAGAACTGCCCGCGCTGAAAAACGATGATCCGGGCTCCTTGTGAGCCCCGGCCTCAAACAGCAGCTGCTCTCCCTGCTCTGCCGGATTAAGCCAACCGTCACCATCGTGGTCAAAAAACATATCATAACCGTCTCTTACTTTTCT
>JAZULD010000031.1:0-25611 GCA_045643625.1 Acetatifactor sp.
GCCTCAGGCTCCTGCCTCATTTTTTGCTTATTAATCTTCGTAACCGTTGGGGTTGTTCTTCTGCCATCTCCAGGAGTCGCCGCACATCTCTTCGATGCCGAACTTGGTCTCCCAGCCAAGCTCCTCCTTTGCCAGGGAAGCGTCAGAGTAGCACATAGCGATATCGCCTGCACGTCTGGGCTTGATGGAGTAAGGGATCTTCACGCCGGTGGCCTTCTCAAAGTTGTGCACGATATCAAGCACGCTGTAGCCAACGCCGGTTCCCAGGTTGTAGATCTTCAGTCCTGCGTTCTCCTCGATCTTCTGCAGAGCCTTTACATGGCCCAGTGCAAGGTCCACAACGTGGATGTAATCACGGACGCCGGTGCCGTCGGGGGTATCGTAATCATCGCCGAATACGCCAAGCTCCTGAAGCTTGCCAACAGCCACCTGAGTGATGTAAGGCATCAGGTTGTTGGGGGTACCGTTGGGATTCTCACCCATCATTCCGCTGGGATGAGCACCGATGGGATTGAAGTAACGAAGCAGGATCACGTTCCACTCGTTGTCAGCCTTCTGGATGTCCATCAGGATCTGCTCAAGCATGGACTTGGTCCAACCGTAGGGGTTGGTGCACTGTCCCTTGGGGCACTGCTCGGTGATGGGGATGATAGCGGGATCGCCGTAAACGGTAGCGCTGCTGGAGAAGATGATACTCTTCACGCCGTGCTTTCTCATCACGTCAACCAGAGTTAATGTACCTGCGATATTGTTCTCGTAGTACTCCCAGGGCTTTCTCACGGACTCGCCGACAGCCTTAAGACCTGCGAAGTGGATGACTGCGTCGATGCTCTCCTTGGAGAAGATCTCCTCAAGTGCCTCTCTATCCAGAATGTCTGCCTTGTAAAAAGCGGGACGTACGCCGCTGATCGCCTCGATGCGGTCCAGAACCTTTACATTGGCATTGCTTAAATTATCAAGAATAATTGCGGTGTGGCCTGCGTTCTGCAGCTCCACTACGGTGTGGCTGCCGATAAAACCGGCGCCGCCTGTTACCAGAATATTCATATTTTTCCTCCGATCCTGCGGCCTTTTGACTGAAAAAACGTTCCTTCGGCCGTCTGGGTTTTTATGCTTTACAGAACTACGCCGTTTGCGGTGAGCAGAGCTCTTGCGCTCTCTACAGAGTCAACGCCGGTCTTGTTCTTAATGGGTGCGAATTCCTTGCTTCTTACTACCTCGAAAGGCAGGCAGCTGTCCATCTGATGGATCATGTCGAGAACCAGGCTCTCGAACTTGTAACCGTTGGGAGTCTCGGGCTTCACAAGCTCGCCGTTCTCATCAAGGTAAGGGATCTTCTTCTCAACGATGTGGAGAGGCATGTTGTTCTCCATCATAGCCTCGAGATCGCCAACCTTGAACAGGTAGTTTAAGATAACGCCGAAGTTGTATGCGGGCTCGCCCTTAGCATCCTTGGCATTCATCAGCTCATCGGTCAGTTCGTAGTACTCTACAATGGAGGGCTTGCCGTCCTCAAGACACATAACGCCGACCTTCTCATCGGGAGCGCTCTTCTTAACGACCTTGGAACCTACTACACAGTTCTTCAGGATGGTTGCGCCTACGAAGCAGGGGTCTGCGATTCTCTGCAGTACATTGTCCACCGCAAAAACATTCAGCCACTCGATGCCCTGCTCATGCACCAGCTCGAGCAGTCCGTTGTTCTTCATGGAGAGGAACCATCCGCCGTTGCCATTGGGAGAGGTGGACAGACGTCCCTTCTCTTCTAAGTAGATCTTGCCCTGATAATCGGTTGCTGCAGCCATCTCCTGCTTGAAGAAATGAACGCTTGCCTCATCGTAACCGAAGTAATTATGCTCTTTTAAGAAAGCGGTGGTTGCCTCGTGGTTCTTGTCGGAGGTCATGACAAAGAGAGGTACCCACACCTTAGCCTGATTTACAACATCCATCAGGTTGTTGATCAGACATTCAAAAATGTAGAGTTCTCTGGTGAGACCTACATTGTACATACCCTTGGGGTTGTCGGAGCCGAGACGGGTTCCCATACCGCCTGCCAGAAGCACTGCGCCGACCTTGCCTGCGCGGATCGCATCAAGACCTGCCTGAGTAAACTCTTCTCTGGAAGCCTCGATCTCATCAAGCTGCATAGCAGTTAAGGGAGTGATCTTGCCCTTCTGGGACATCTCCTGTTTCTTCTTGTAAGCATCCAGGATGCTCATATCTGTTTCATCGATCTGCGCCAGAAGTTCAGCCTTCTGTGCATCGTCAAGTTCGTCGTAATATTTCAGCACATGTTCCTGTCCGTACTGTGCCAGCTTCGCTTTTGCCTGCTCCAGTGTCATATCGATACCTCTTTCTTCGCTGTGTCGGGCCAATTTCCCCATCGCGATAACTTCCGTATTTTGCCCCATTATAACGCAAAATAGCCCTATTCGCAACAAACTCAGGGCAAATACACACCTAATGTGTGACGATTTGCATTTTTTGACCGATTTCATACAAAAAAGGTCGGCCGGGAATTCATCTTCCCGAACCGACCTTATATTTTTATCATTGCGGACCGCTCTTCGCAGTCCCATAAAACCGACCTTACACTAAATGATTCTGCGCACAGAGAGGATCTTTCGGTAGGTGGCAACGCTCACCTTGATGCCGGTCTTGGCATTGCTGGCGTGCACGATCTTGCCGCCGCCGATGTAGAGTGCCACATGTCCGTCGTAGCAGATCAGGTCGCCGGGCTGTGCATCCGCATAGTCGACTGCCTTGCCTGCACTTCTCTGCTCTGTGGAGGTGCGGGGAAGCTTGTAGTTAAAGTCGCTGTAGACACGCATAACAAAACCGGAACAGTCTGCGCCGTTGGTCAGGCTGGTGCCACCCATGACGTAGGGGTTGCCGATAAACTGGCAGGCGTACTTGGCGATCTTCTTGCCAAGATCGCTGCCCGCAGCATTGTCAATTGTCTCGGTGTAGCTGGAATCCTTGTAGGTCAGGGAAGCCGCAGGGGAATTCTCACCCTGGACTGCCTTCAGCTGCAGTGCTTTCAACTGCTGCTGTTCCTGCTTCAGAAGAGTCTTGGCAACCTTCGCCTCCAGCTGTGCCTTCTTGATCTCAGCCTCGTAGTTGGCGGATTCCTTCTTCTTCTGACCAAGCATCACATCGAGCTCTGCCTTCTGATCCTGCAGTCTGACTCTGTCTGCCTCAAGCTGGGTCCTCTCATCCTCGAGCTCGGTCTTCTCCTCCTCCAGGCGGTCCCACAGATCGTGAACTCTGATACGAAGCTCTGTCAGGCTGTTTAAGCAATCCTGCTCGTATTTGCTCAGTCTCACGATGTAGTCCAGACGGTTCAAAAATCCGCCAAGACCCTGCGAAGAGAGGAAATCCGAGATCGCGCTTTCACCCTTGCTCGAGTAGACCATGCGCACATAACTGCGCATGTCCTGCTTCTGCTTTTCCTCGGAGGCGACTGCCTCGTTGTACTCGGTCTCGGTCTTCTTGATCTGGATCTGCTTCACCAGCAGTTCGGACTCCTTCTCGGAGATCTCGTCCTCCTTCATGCCGATGGAGGTCATGGTGTTTAGGATCTCAGCATTCAGATCGTCGATCTTCTCAAGGATCAGATCCTGCTCATCGGAGAGCTGGTCGATCTTGTTGTTGATGTCTTTGATCTTGCCCTCTGTGTCCTTGATCTGGCTCTCAACTTCCTTGATGGTCGTTGCCTGCGCCGTGATCTCTGTGCCGTCAGAGGAAAGAAGCAGACCCACAAATGCTGCTGCCGCTATGAATTTGATCGTCTTAACAAATGATGTCTTTCTCATTGTGCGGATAAATCTTCTCCTTAGCGGCCCGTATGCATCTTACAGGTCGCAGTTGTTAACGGTACGAGGGAAAGGAATAACGTCGCGGATGTTGCCCATACCGGTCAGGTACATTACGCAGCGCTCAAAGCCGAGGCCGAAGCCTGCATGGCGTACGGAACCGTATCTGCGCAGATCAAGATAGAAGTCGTAGTCTTCCTTCTTCAGTCCGAGCTCATCCATTCTCTGCTCGAGAAGCTCAAGCTTGTCCTCACGCTGGCTGCCGCCGATGATCTCGCCGATGCCGGGAACCAGACAGTCCATAGCGGCAACGGTCTTGCCATCCTCGTTGAGCTTCATGTAGAAAGCCTTGATCTCCTTGGGGTAAGGGGTAACGAAAACAGGTCTCTTGAATATCTGCTCGGTAAGGTATCTCTCGTGCTCGGTCTGAAGATCGCAGCCCCAGAATACCTTGTAATCGAACTGGTCGTTGTACTTCTTTAAGATCACGATCGCCTCGGTGTAGGTAACATGACCGAAGTCGGAATTTACAACGTGGTTCAGTCTCTCGATGAGGCCCTTGTCCACGAAGTTGTTGAAGAATGCCATCTCCTCGGGAGCGTTCTCAAGCACGTAACGGATGACGAACTTTAACATGCTCTCTGCAAGGATCATATCGTCGGTCAGATCGGCGAATGCCATCTCGGGCTCGATCATCCAGAACTCAGCCGCATGACGGGTGGTGTTGGAATTCTCTGCACGGAAGGTGGGGCCGAAGGTGTAAACGTTCTTAAATGCAAAAGCGTAGGTCTCAACATTCAGCTGGCCGCTTACGGTCAGGTTGGTAGGCTTGTTGAAGAAGTCCCGGCTGAAGTCTACTGCGCCGTCCTCGGTCTTGGGGATGTTGTTCAGGTCCATGGTGGTTACCTGGAACATTTCGCCTGCGCCCTCACAGTCACTGCCGGTGATGAGGGGAGTGTGAACATATACGAAGCCTCTCTCCATGAAGAAGGTGTGGATCGCATATGCGATGAGGGAACGAACACGGAAAACAGCCTGGAAGGTGTTGGTTCTGGGACGCAGATGGGAGATGGTACGAAGGTACACAAAGGTATGACGCTTCTTCTGCAGAGGATAGTCTGCGGTGGAAGGTCCCTCTACCATGATCTCCTTGGCCTGCAGCTCGAAAGCCTGCTTAGCCTGAGGGGTAGCTACCAGCACACCCTTAACGATGACTGCTGCGCCAACGTTCATCTTGGTGATATCGACGAAGTTGTCAAGTGCCTCTCCGTATACTACCTGAAGGGGCTCAAAAAAGGTACCGTCGTTGATCACAAGGAAACCGAAGGTCTTGGAGTCGCGGTTGCTTCTCACCCAGCCTCCGACAGTGATCTCTTTGTCAATAAATTCTTCAGAGCTGCGGTACAGGTCTCTGATGTCTGTCAGTTTGATGTCCATTTTTTATCTCCTGTTGTGCGCAAAAAGCGCATTATTTTTCAGTATTACTCGTTCACTTCGGTGATGTTGGAATTCTCAACCAGGAACTCGATGACCTTCTCGTAGAGATGATACTCTCTCATATCCTCTCTGGTGCTGTTGCCCATGTAAGCCTCGATGGAAGCATAGCCGTACTTATCAGCCTTCTCCTTAAGGATCGCGTCAAGCTCGGAATCCTCAATATTTAAGCCTTCCTTGTTGGCAACTGCCTGAATTGCAAGACCCTGCTGCAGACCTGCGGTTGCATAGATCTCGATGAACTCGTCGAGAGGCATACCGCTTAAGTGCTGCTCTGCGAACTCGTCAAGAGTCATGCCTGCATCCTGTGCCTCGTACTCCATGCTCTCTCTGGTGAGGTTCTTGTATCTCTGAAGGAACTCGGGAGGAAGCTCTGCGAACTCACACTGTGCCATGAAAGCGTTCAGAACCGCATCCTGCTTCAGGGTATCGGAGCTGCCTTCGCTCTCATTGTAGATGGTATCGTATACATACTGGATCAGGTCTGCTACATTTTCAACGCCGTCAAGCTGCAGTCTCTGAACGACCTCGTCGTCCATTTCGCCGGGGATGATGCGGTTAACGGTACAGGTGAAGATTACTTCCTTGCCTGCCAGCTCCTCATAGTAATTCTCGGGGAAGGTAACGGGAACATCAACGGTATCGCCGACGCTTGCACCTACCAGGCCCTCTTCAAAGCCGGAAATGAACACATTGGAACCCAGAGTCAGATTGAAGTTCTCGTCTGCGCCGCCCTCAAAAGGCTCGCCGTCCAGATAACCGATATAGTCGATGTTTGCGGTATCGCCCATCACAAGGGGTCTGTCAGTCACGTAGTCGCTCTCCTTCATTACGGACTCATATACCTCTACAACTACCTGCATCAGCTCAGACTTGCTGACGATGTTATTATTGTAGGTTACATCCATGCCCTTGTAGTCGCCCAGGGTAACATACTGGCTTACGTTGATATCACGCAGGGACTGGATGGGAGTGATCTCGGGCTCCTTATTAACGTTTGATTCTTTGCCCTTGCCGCAGCCTGCCAGACATGCCAGCGCAAGAATTGCCATTAAAACAACACAAAGTCTCTTTTTCATATCTTTTTCCTCTCTTTATCTGTTTTTCTTGAGAAAAACGCTTTTGGTATTATAGCACAAAATGTTTCTTTTTGAAAGTCTTTTTAGAGAACAGGTGAAAGCAGTCTGCTGAGCTGCTCCTTCATTCTGACCTTCAGGCTTCTGGCCGCGTACTGTTCCGCGGTGATCTGCGTACTGAACTTCAGGTCCTCCCTGAAGATCTTCTCCATCTCCTCCGCTTTGGTCTCGTCGTAGATCACGGCGTTCACCTCAAAATTCAGCGCGTAGCTGCGGATGTCCATGTTGGCGGTTCCGTAGCAGAGCACCTTGCCGTCCACGATCATTCCCTTGCTGTGCAGGAAACCGTTGTCGTAGGTGTAGCAGTTGGCGCCGGCCATGATCAGGTCGCCCACGTAGGAGTAGGTCGCCCAGTAGACGAAGGGGTGATCGGGCTTGCAGGGGATCATGATGTTGACCTCGATGCCCGAGCGGACAGCCACCAGAAGGGAGCTTAAAATCGCCTCATCCGGGATAAAATAAGGACTCTGGATGTAGATGCTCTCCTTGGCCTTGCTGATCAGGCGCAGGTAATTGTCCCTGATCTGCTTGGTGGTATTGTCAGGGCCGCTGCTGATGATCTGGATGGGACAGAAGTCTCTGATGCCGGAAGTTCCTCCGGTAAAATACTTCTCGCTCTGCAGCAGGTTCTCTCCCGCCGCATAGTTCCAGTCAAGCAGAAATCTTAAGTGTAAGCCAAGCACCGCGCTTCCCACGATACGCATGTGCGTGTCGCGCCAGTGTCCGAACTTCCTGCTTAAGTCGATGTATTCCTTCGCAACATTGAAGCCGCCCACATAGGCCACCTTGTTGTCGATGACCACGATCTTGCGGTGATTGCGGTAGTTGGCACGCATCTGCAGACGTCCTAAGATCGCCGGGAAAAACTCCGCAACATGAATGCCCTTTGCCTCAAGCCTGCGCCAGAAACGCTTGCTGACCGTCCGGCTTCCCATGGAATCGTAGAGCAGTCGGACCTCTACGCCCTCTGCCGCCTTCCTTGCGAGCACCTCTGTCATGCGCTCCATCAGGCAGTCGTTCTTGAAGATGTAGTACTGCAGGTGGATGAACTTCTCCGCCTTCTCCATGTCGGCGATGAGGGCGTCGAACTTGTCGTTGCCGTCCACAAAAAAGTCCACGTCGTTGTCTGCTGTGAGCACTGCCTCCGAGGTCTCCAGGTTATAAAGAACCAGATCCTTGTAGTCCGCGTAGTCATCCTCCGGTCCCACAGAGCGGGTCAGGAGCTGTGTCTCCTGCTGGCGGATGGCCTCGTTTAACTGGTCCTCGATCTCCTTGGTACGGAACATCTTACGCTTCCTTAAGTCCTGTCCCACCAGAAGGTAGAACACGAATCCCAGATAGGGCAGGAAGAACAGAAGTAACAGCCACGCCCACACGCCCTTGGGGTCGCGCCTCTGGAAGAAAACAATGATCACGGCAAATATTAAATTCAGGATGGTTAGGTGACCGATCAGAAAGTCAAAGACCGTCTTCACGACCTCCCAGACTTGAATCAACATTTTTTCTCTCCGTAATATAAAAATAGAAAATAACTCAATATAGATTATAACACACCCGGCTTAAAAAAAGTATGAAATATCTGTGAATGTTTTGTTGCGGATGACCCCGCAGTTATGATAATATAATACAGTGTGAGCGTTGCAAAAGACAATCGTACACCAAAACATAGGAGGTTTTGACATATGCATTTAAGTACAGGAACCATCATTATGCTCGTTGTTCTTGTTCTCCTCACTGCAGCTATGATCGCTCTCTACTTCATCGGTAAGAGAACCCAGAAGAAGCAGGAGGAACAGCGTGAGCTCATGGATGCCAACAAGCAGACCGTGTCCATGCTGATCATCGACAAGAAGCGCATGAAGCTCAAAGAATCCGGTCTTCCTCAGATCGTGATCGACCAGACTCCCAGATATCTGCGCGGCTCCAAGCTTCCCGTTATCAAGGCTAAGGTAGGTCCCCAGATCATGACTCTGATCTGTGAGGAGAAGATCTTCGATAACGTTCCCACCAAGAAGGAAGTTAAGGCAGTTGTAAGCGGTATTTACGTACTGGATGTCAAGGGTCTTCACGGCAAGATCGAGAAGGCACCCGAGAAGAAGAAAGGCTTCTTCAAGCGCGCAGTTGACCGTCTTCAGGAGAAGGCAGGCGCTAAGCCCTTATAATTCAATCAGCATAAGTAAACCTGAAACAGCCTGTGATCGATTTGATCTCAGGCTGTTTTTTGATGCAGAAAAATCGTATATCATTCCCGGCTGCAGAGGCCGGGTCTTTTTTCTAAAAATCTATGCAGGCTCCCCGATCACAATGTGCAGGGAGCAGTCTTCCATGGGCATGTCGCCCATATCCATGCTGTAAAAAACGCTTACTTTGATGCGCTTCTCGGCTCTCTCCACGCGCACCGTGCGGGTGTTGATCTCCATGAGCAGATTGCCGTAGGGGGTCGCATAGGAGGTGGCAAACTGCTTGCCCTCCTCGTAGAGCATGCGCATCTCGATGACGCCTTTTCTCGTCATCTCCAAAGACCCGTCCTTAAATTTGATCATGGTGTGAAAAGGGTCCTTAAAACCGTCCAGCACTTCATCGTAGAGCAGATAGGTACTGCCGTTTCGCTCATAATACCTTGCCTGCGTCTGCATGCTCACCGGCACAGAGTCCATGCCGCTTCCGCCCTGAATGCCCGTGACGGTCACATTTACGGTCTCGTTCATGTTAGTACTCCTCGATGTTCACCGTCTTGGCGGACAGAATGCCGTACTTGATGATGGAGTTGGCAAACTGCTTGAACTTCTCCGCGCCGTCGCTGGCATAGAACTGATATCTGTTGGTGCCAAGTCCGGGCTCCTCCTCGTTCAGAAGTCCTCTCGCCTCAAGCATCTCCTTCAGCTCTCTTGCGGTCTCGTAGGCAGGGTTCACCAGGCGCACTCCGGGGCCGACGATCTTCTGCAGTGTGGATCTGATCAGAGGATAATGGGTACAGCCGAGGATCAGGGTGTCGATATTAATATCGATGAGCTCTGTCAGATAGCGCTTGGCGATCTCGTCGGTAACGGGGTCCTGCCACAGTCCCTCCTCTACCAGAGGCACAAAAAGAGGACATGCCTTGCCGTAGATGGTGACATCCTTGTTCAGTTCCTTGATAAAACGGGTGTATATCTGGCTGTTGATGGTAGCCTCGGTGGCGATAACACCGATCCTGCCGTTCTCGGTCATCTCCGCTGCCACTCTGGCACCGGGCTTGACCACGCCGATGATGGGGATGTCGATCTCTTTTTCAAGATCCTCCAGCGCGTAAGCACTGGCTGTATTGCAGGCAACCACGATGGTCTTGACATTGTGGGTCTCAAGGAATCTCACGATCTGTCTGGAAAAACGGGTGACGGTATCCTTGGACTTGGTTCCGTAGGGAACTCTCGCGGTGTCGCCGAAATATATGATCTTCTCGTTGGGGATCTGACGCATGATCTCACGTGCCACGGTCAATCCGCCCACACCTGAGTCAAACACGCCGATGGGTGCTGTGATCTGCTCTCTTGATAAATTAATCTGACTCATAGTCATTCTCCTGCTCCTACTTTCCTGCCTGTTCGCGCTCTAAGCGGATCTGGCGGATAATGGCCTTCTTCTGGTTGTCGATATGGACTCTTGCCTCCTCGCAGGCAGTTTCCTTATCTCCGCGCACAAGGCTCTCGTAGATAATGCGGTGTTCCTCCACCAGCTTATCGTGCTGGCTCACGTCCTTAATATACTCAAAACGATAGCGGTACATCTGCTCGGAGAGATTGTTCACCAGCTGTACCAGTCTGCTGTTGCCGGTGGCCTGCACGATGATGTCGTGGAGTGCCACGTCCGCCTTGGCGATCCTGGTCAGATCCCGGGTGTGCACCGCTCTCTCAAAAGCCTCGCAGGCAGCCTTAAGCGCCTCCAGCTCCTTCTCGGTGATGCGCTCGCACGCAAGCTCGACACACAGCGCGTCCAAAGATCTCCTCACCTCAAGCACATCGCTCATGCTCTTCTCGGTGATCTGCGCCACTTCAGCGCCCTTTCTGGGGATCATGGTCACCAGACCCTCCAGCTCCAGTTTGCGGATAGCCTCACGGATGGGGGTTCTGCTGACACCCAGTCTGTCCGCCAGATGGATCTCCATCAGACGCTCGCCGGGCTTCAGTTCTCCTGTCAGGATCGCCTGCCTGAGCGTATTGAAAACCACGTCTCTGAGCGGCAGAAACTCATCCATTTTTACCTGCAGCTTGTCCTGCATGCTCTCTCCTCCTCTTACGCGCGAATATCGCTAACGGGGCTCGTCACAAAGATCTGCTTGGCAATTCCCTTCCTTTTAAGTGCCTCGCAGGCTGCGGCCGCCTTCTCTTCCTCTGTAAAAATACCAAAAACGGTAGGTCCGCTGCCGCTCATCAGGCTTCCCTCGGCGCCAAGCTCTACCATCAGTTCTTTCAGCTGTCCGATCACGGGATGCTCTGCGCACGTTACAAGCTCCAGCACATTGCCCAGGCGGTCGATGATTCCCTTTAGGCTGCCTTCCTGAATGGCACGGCACATGCCGGGGATGTCGGGATGCTTCTCGATGCCGATGCGGTCCAGTTCCTTATAAACATGACCTGTCAGAACGCCGCACTCGGGCTTGGCCACCAGAACGTAACAGTCCGGCATCGCAGGCAGGCTTGTAAGCACCTCGCCGATTCCTTCCGCGAGCACGGTTCCGCCCACCAGACAGTAGGGGATGTCTGCGCCGAGTTTTGCGCCGAGTTTACGAAGATCCTCCAATGTTGCGCCCACCTCGTAGAGCTCATTCATTCCGCGAAGTGCCAGGGCCGCGTCGGAGCTTCCGCCCGCCATACCCGCCGCAATGGGGATCCTCTTTACAAGCTTGCAGCTGACGCCTCCCTCGATGTGATAGGTCTCCTGCATCAGGCGCACGGCCTTGCAGATCAGATTGTTCTCATCCAAAGGAAGCTCTCCGGAGTCCTCGCAAAGTGTGATTCCCTCGGGAATCCTGCGCATCGTAAGCTCGTCGTAAATATTCAAAGTCTGCATGATCATGCTGACCTCGTGATAGCCGTTTGGCAGTACGCCCAGCACGTCAAGGCCCAAATTGATCTTTGCATACGCTTTTCCGGTAAAAACTTCCATCTCGTCCTCTGAAGACTTTTCTTCGATGCTCTCGAACAAAAGTCTGTATGTCCTTGTATTTTGTATACAGTATTACACGGTAGATTATAGACCCTGCGGTGGCTTTTGTCAACGAAGCGCCTGCCCGCAAAAAAAGAGCTCCACGTCCGTGAAGCTCTTGCATTTTGGGGTCAAAAACCGTTTTTAAGTTGTTACTACTCGGGAGCAATTCCCTTAAGATCAGTCGTGCACTGCGCCGATCAGGTCGCTTAAATTCTCCACATTGTAGCGGATCATGTACTCCTCGATGCCCTTCACGATCTCCTCGGTAACGTAAGGGTTGATGAAGTTCATGGCACCTACGCTGACTGCGCTTGCGCCGGCAAGGATGAACTCGATGGCATCCTCTGCGTTGGCGATACCGCCCATACCGATGATGGGGATCTTAACTGCCTGCGCGGTCTGGTATACCATGCGCACCGCAACGGGCTTGATGGCAGGGCCGCTCATACCGCCGGTCTTGTTGGCGATGGCAAATTTTCTTCTGTGAATGTCGATCTTCATACCGGTGATGGTATTGATCAGACTGAGCGCGTCAGCGCCTGCTGCCTCAGCTGCTCTCGCCATCTCGGTGATGTCGGTCACATTGGGGCTCAGCTTCATGATGATGGGCTGCTTAGCGTGCTTTTTCAACTCTGAAGTGATATTGTACAGGGCATCTGCCTTCTGACCGAAAGCGATGGCGCCCTCCTTAACGTTGGGGCAGGATACATTGATCTCAAGCATTGCCACTGCGGGCTCGTCGCCCAGGCGCTCGACAACGTCAACATAATCCTCAACGCTCTTGCCGCACACATTTACGATGATCTTGGTATCGTACTGCTTCAGGAAGGGAATATCTCTCTCCATGAAAATATCGATGCCGGGGTTCTGCAGGCCGATGGCATTGAGCATGCCGCCGTATACCTCGCAGACTCTGGGGGTAGGGTTGCCGGGCCAGGGAACATTGGCAACACCCTTGGTCACTACCGCGCCAAGCTTGTTCAGATCCACGAACTCGCTGTATTCCATACCGGAGCCGAAGGTTCCGGATGCTGTCATCACAGGATTTTTAAAGGTTACACCTGCCAAAGTTGTCTGCATATTCATCAGATCTCTACCTCCTTCGCCTCAAAAACAGGGCCGTCTGTACAGATACGCGCGTTGTTTACATGGGTGTGATGATGAACTTCCTTCGTCTTCACCACGCAGCCAAGACATGCGCCGACGCCGCAGGCCATGTGCTCCTCTAAGGAGATATATGCGGGAATGTTCTGCTCCTCGGCGTACTTCTTGATCGCGCGAAGCATGGGCATGGGACCGCATGCAAAGATCACATCGGCGGTAAGTCCCTGCTCACGGATAGCATCCATAACATTGCCCCTGGTACCTACGCTGCCGTCCTCGCTTGCGATGTAGACCTTGCCGTACTTCTCAAGATCGGAGCGTAAAAATGTGGTGTTGTCTCTGTAGCCGACAACGACCTGAACTTCAGCGTCCAGGTTTTTTGCAAGCTCAAGCATGGGGGGAATACCGATGCCGCCGCCCATGAGCATAACCTTCTTGCCCTTGCCTTCTTCCACGGGGAAGCCGTTGCCAAGAGTGCCGAGGATGCTTACGGAATCTCCTGCAGCATAGCCGGAGAACTCCTTAGTGCCCTGTCCTGCGATACGGTATACGATGCGAAGAGCATCCTTAGCCTCGCTTACTTCACAGATACTGATGGGTCTGGGAAGCAAAGTGCTTGCGTTCTTGGGGTATACGCAGATGAACTGTCCGGGTACGGCGATCTTAGCCAGGTCTGTCTCGATCCACATATCAAAAATCTGCGGAGCGATCTCACACTGAGAGCGCACTGTTGCGATTCGTTTTTCTTTCAATTTGGTCCCTCGTTTCCGCCCCTTGCAGGAGCTGTTTTTTCCGGTGAATTGTTTCGTTTCGTTATCTTGATCCGCGGTCCTGTCCGACGCGGAACGTTTTTATGGTTCCTCAGCGATGCATGCGCGGAACATTTTCTTCTGCGATGCCGCCGCTGTATGCCTGTTTTCTTCGTACAGCCTTATACCGAGTATACCACCTTGCCTGCGCAGATGGTAGCCATAACGCGTCCTCTAAGCTCCTGTCCCGTGAAGGGAGAGTTGCTTGCCTTGGAGGCATAATTGCCTGCAATGTAGGTCGCCTTAGGGTCGATGATCACGATGTCTGCGGGGCCGCCCTCTGCCAGGTAGCCTGCGTCCAGACCGTAGAGCTTCGCGGGGCCGGTGCTCATTCTCTCAATGAGGGTAAGCATATTCATGGGACCCTCCTCCACAAGCTTCATGATGCCGAGAGACAGCGCGGTCTCAAGGCCGATGATGCCGCTGGGTGCCGCGGTGATCTCTTTTGCCTTCTCCTCTGCGGTGTGGGGCGCGTGGTCGGTAGCGATCACATCCAGAGTGCCGTCCGCAAGTCCTGCGATGATGGCCTGTCTGTCAGCCTCCTCACGCAGGGGGGGATTCATCTTGGCCAGGGTGCCGTACTTGATGGCAGCCTCCTCGGTCAGGGTAAAATGATGGGGAGTCGCCTCGCCGTGTACATTCACGCCTGCCGCCTTGGCCTCTCTGATCATATCCACGGTCTCTCTTGCGCTGATGTGCTGAATGGTAACACTTGCGCCTGTCTCGGCACAAAGGGCGATATCTCTTTTTGCAAGGGTGATCTCAGCCTCTCTGGGGGAGCCGCCGATACCGTAGAACTCGCTTGCCTTGCCGCGGTTGATACCGTTGTTGGCGATCAGTGTGGGATCCTCCTCATGGAAGCTCAAGGGCATGTTCAGCGCGCCGGTCTTTCGCATGGCGGTGCGCACCAGGTCTGCATCCATCAGAGGCAGTCCGTCATCGGTAAAACCTACCGCGCCTGCTGCCGCAAGCTCCTCAAGGGGCGCGATCTCCTTACCCTGCATGCCCATGGTCACATTGGCACAGGCGTACACATGGATGGGTGTGCCGGCGCCTCTTGTGAGCACGTAGTTCAGTGTCTCCGGGTTATCGATGGCGGGTTTGGTGTTGGCCATCATGACTACGGAGGTGTAACCGCCCTTTGCCGCTGCCGCAGCGCCGGTGTCGATGTCCTCCTTGGCGGTAAAACCGGGCTCTCTGAAATGAACGTGGGTGTCCACCAGTCCGGGTGCCGCAAAACATCCCGCAGCGTCAATGACCTCGCAGCCCTCTGCGTCGATGTCATCCGCGATGCGAAGGATCTTATCCTCGTCGATCAGTATGTCTTTTTTCCCTTCAAAGCCGGTCTTCGGGTCGAGGACGCAGCCGTTTTTGATCAAAAGCATGTTTGTCTCCTGTCTGTGATGTTGTTGGGTGCACTTTGTGAATGCTATATACAGAAAAGCATGAATATGCTATACTGTGCGTGATGGAGCGGACGCATGACCGTTCCCAAATCTTAAGTGGCATCCGCTGATGCCGGAGTGAGGTAAATATGCTGCGTTTTATCGCAACCGTTATTTTTGTTATTTTATTCCTGATCCTGTCCATCCCCCTGCTGATCTTTGAGTGGATCATGGGGCATTTTGATCAGGACTTCAAGAACCGTACATCTCTTAAGATCGTAAACTGGGCCTTCGGCGTTGTCATCCGCATCGCAGGTACCAAGGTCATCGCGATCGGTGAGGAGCGCATCCCCAAGGATACCGCTGTGCTGTATGTCGGCAATCACCGCAGCGTCTTCGACATCGTGCTCACCTATGTGCGCGTGCCCCGTCCCACCGGTTTCGTTGCCAAGAAGGAGCTTCTGAAGTTCCCTCTGCTGCGCGACTGGATGCGAAATCTGCACTGCCTCTTCCTTGACCGTCAGAACATCAAGGAAGGTCTTAAGACCATTCTGTCCGGTGTCGAGAAGGTCAAGAGCGGCATCTCTATCAACATCTTTCCCGAAGGAACCCGCAGCAAGGAGCCCGATGTATTCCTTCCCTTCCATGAGGGCAGCTTCAAGATCGCTACCAAGGGCAATGTTCCCATCGTTCCCATGAGCATCCTGAACTCCTCCGCGGTCTTCGAGGACCAGTTCCCCAAGTTCCGCAAGGCTACCGTAGTCATCGAGTACGGCGAGCCCATCTACCCCGATACACTCACCCGCGAAGAGCTGAAGACTCTGGGCGAGAGCGTTCGCGGCAAGATCATGGATACCTATTTTAAGAATAAAGAGACCTACGGTCTGTAGTTTTCAATGTCAATTTAATAGAAAAAATCGTCGATCCCGTTGGCGATACCCTGAGCCAGTTTGTTCTGATAATCATCAGTGGCCATCAGTGTATCTTCTTCGGGATTTGTCATGTAACCCATTTCTACAATGGTCACAGGAACCTTGCACCAGTTGATGCCGCTCATGGTGTCGGTCTCCCACACCTTGTTCCTCTTGCTGCCTGCGGCAGCGGTGAGGCCGTCCAGCACCTTGGTGGATAAGTCCTTGCTTCGCTCGTACATGTCGGCATTGTAGGGGTTCTTCGAGGTCTGACAGATGGTCATGGAACCGTTCGCCTTGGGGTTGTCGGAGCCGTCCGCGTGGATCCTGATAAAAGCATCCGCGTTGTTGTCGTTGGCGATGGCCGCGCGCTCACTGTTGCTGATGTTCACATCGTGGGTGGTGCGCACCATGATGACCTGATAGCCTCTGTTCTCAAGCTCTGCCTGCAGCTTCAGTGCTACGGAGAGCGTCAATTCATATTCTTTTAAGCCTGTTGTTCTGCCCTGGGTACCGCTGGAGACCTTGGCCTTCATCTCGGTGGCACCGGGTCCTACAGGCTCCTTCTCGGAGTTGCCCTTGCCCTGATGTCCCGCGTCGATGCACACCAGGAACTTGCCCTCCTCGCGGACGATGTCAGTCCTTGCAGCTGCAGGAGCCTGCGTTGCCGCAGGTGCGGCTGTGGGAGCCTCTGTGGGCGCTGCGGTAGGTTCTGCTGTGGGCGCTTCCGTGGGTGCCGCCGTGGGCTCCTCGGTGGGTGCTGCAGTCGGTGCTTCCGTAGGCGCAGCTGTGGGTGCCTCCGTCGCGATGACCTCGGCCAACTCCTCCACCTCTATCGCTTCCACGACCTTCTCAGGTTCTTCTGTTGTCTCTTTTGCCTTGCCGGCGCAGCCTCCCATGAGGAGACAAAAAGCGCTTAACAAAACAAGTCTTTTCAAATGTTTCATTGCTGTTCTGTTCTTATTGTTTCGATCTCTTACGCAGATCATTCTCGCCCGCTCGCTGCTTCGAGCGCTCTTACGCTTCTTCTCTCTCCTTAAGATACGCAACCACTTCCGCGAAGCCCATACCGTGGGATGCCTTAACAAGCACTGCCGCGCCCTCGGGGAAGGTAAGCTCACCCACCTTTAAAGCCTCCAGAAGCTCTGCTCTTCCGGCATAGTGGCGGATCTTCATTCCTGCATTTTCCGCGCGCGCCGCGTCATACATATTTTCGGACAGGGCACCCACACAGATTAGCTCTGTGAGATCCTTTTCCGCCGCAAAGGCACCTACCTGTTCATGCATGCGCTTCTCATCCGCGCCAAGTTCAAACATATCGCCCAGGATGGCACATTTTGCTCCGGCTGCCTGTGCAAGCAGCGAGATGGCCGCCTTCATGGACACAGGGTTGGCGTTGTAACAGTCGTCGATCAATGTAAAGTGAGGCAGACGGATCAGGTTGCTGCGGCCGCCTACGGGCTGCACCTTGCGGATACCTTCCGCGATCTGCTCCTCGGTAAGACCGAGCAGCTCGCCCACCAGAGAGGCTGCTGCCGCATTGATCACCATGTGCTCACCGGGCAGACCGATCTCTACAGGGAAGGTACACTCGCTTCCGTCCTTGCGAACAAGGATATCTGCTTTGCTTCCGAAGAGTCCCAGACTCTCCACATTCTCTGCGCAGACTTCCTCGCCGTGTTCACCGTTAAAACCGAAGAAATGAGGCTTTTTGCCGTGGACCTCGGTCACAGTGCGAAGCATATCGTCGCCGCCGTTTAAGCACACCTCGCCGGTCTCGTCCATAAAGTCGAAGATCTCCGTCTTGGCGCGCAGGATTCCCGCACGGTCCTTCAGATTCTCCAGATGACACTGTCCGATGTTGGTGATCAGCGCAATATTCGGGCGCACCATCTCGCTTAAGCGGTGCATCTCGCCGAAGTCGCTGATGCCCATCTCGACCACTGCCGCCTCGTGTTCCCCGGTGATGCGAAGCAGAGTCAGGGGCACGCCCACCTCGTTGTTGAAGTTGCCGTCTGTTTTCAGAACGTTGTATTTCTCTGCCAGTACACCTGCCACAAATTCCTTGGTACTGGTCTTGCCCACACTGCCGGTGATGCCGACGATGGGGATCTGAAGTTTCCTTCTGTAGGCGCCTGCGATCTGCTTCAGCGCCTCAAAAGAATTCTCCACCAAAAGATAGCTGCCCCAACCTGAAGCAGCTATACCGTGTTCTTCCTCCACCATCGCAGGGGTCTTCTCGCAGATAACGAGAGAAACACCCTTAGCGAAGACGTCGGGAATAAAACGGTGTCCGTCCACACGCTCGCCCACTGTGGCGAGAAAAACACCGTCCTTTGTAACCTTGCGGGAGTCGAGGACCACGCCCGAAACACGCGCGCTCTCCTCAGTTCCCTGTAAGATAAGCCTGCCGCCGCAGGCACTTGCAATTTCACCAATTGTAAGATTCAACATAATTCCTCCGGAAGAAAGAAACGATTACAGCGCAGAGCGCAGGATCGCCTCACACAGCTCCTCGAATGACATACCGATCGCCGCTGCCTCCTGGGGAAGCAGGGAGGTGGGAGTCATGCCGGGAAGGGTGTTGGCCTCCAGGCAGAAGATCTCATCTTCGCCGCGGAGCATGAAGTCCATACGCGCGTAATTTTTCAGGCGAAGCGCTCTGAAAACTCTCTCCGCCATGTCCTGCATCTTGGCAGTGACATCGGCGGGCAGATCTGCGGGACAGGTCTCAACGGTGGAGCCTGCCTGATATTTGTTCTTGTAATCGTAGAAGCCCTGAAGGGGCGCGATCTCGATGACGGGAAGGGCCTTGCCGCCAAGTACACCCACGGAGAACTCTCTGCCCTTGATGTACTCCTCGATAACGACCTCGGCATCGTAGTTAAACGCGTCCTCTTTTGCCTTCTCGTACTCTTCCTCGTTCTCAGCGATATAAACGCCTACGCTGGAACCGCCGCAGGTGGCCTTGACCACGCAGGGGAAGGGCACTTTCTCGGTCTCTTTTTCACCCTTTTTCAGGCGGATGCCCATGGGAGTGCGGATATCGTTGGCCTTGAACAGGTCCTTGGAGATGGCCTTGTCCATTGCCATGGCTGCGCTGACAAAATCGGTTCCGGTATAGGAAATACCCATCAGTTCAAAGCACGCCTGGATCTTGCCGTCCTCGCCGTTGGCGCCGTGGAGGGCCATAAATACAACGTCTGCCTCCTCGCACAGCTTCAGCACATTAGGACCGAAGAAGTGCTTGTCTCCGTCAGGTCTCATAGCCTTGACGGTGGCAAGGTCGGGGCTCTGCTCGTTGATGGCGCCGACCTTGGCTGCCCAGTCGGTGTCGCGCTCGAAGATACCCTCGGTATCGCCCTCATAGCCTAAGTACACGTCCAGAAGGACTGCCTGATGGCCGTTTTTCTTAAGGGCCTTGTAGATCATGCTGCCGGATACTAAAGACACCTCTCTCTCGGTGCTGGTTCCGCCGGCCAAAACAATAACTTTCATAATAAGTCTCTTTTCTTACTGACAGGACTTATGCGTCCACTCTGTTGTAGTTGATCAGACAACCCTTTAAGATGATCTGTCTCTCCTCGTCGGTGAGCTCGCCGAGACGAAGATCGAAGGCGGTCAGCTCCTGCTTCTCGCAGTTTACGCAGTATGCCTTGATGACCTCGGTCTTGTTCTCAACAGCGGCCTTGATGCCGGGGATGAAGAGGTAATCCAGATTCTTGAAGGGAAGGTCGCCTGCCTCGATGAGGAAGGGAAGCATACCCCAGTTGATCAGGTTGGAGCGATAACGCTTGGTAGCGTACTCGTTGGCGATATTTGCCCAGCCGCCCAGTACCTTCTGGCAGGAAGCTGCCTGCTCGCGGGCGGAACCGTCGCCGGGCTTCACAGCAAAAATAGTGGAGCCGAAGCCGGTGTTCTCGTGACTTGCGTCAGCAAAAACGCTCTTTACAACATTCATAACGGGCTTTACATCGGGATGAGCGGTGCAGGGATGCTCGCCTGCCATTCTTGCCTTCTCAGCCTTCTGAATGTCCTTTGCAAGACCAACGTAGTTGGGATCCTTACGGCTTAAGGTGAACTCTGCAAGACCTAAGGGATTGGATCTGTAGGAAGAGGTCTCGCCGGAGGGGATCAGCTCGTCGGTGGTGGTTACGGGATCGTGGATCTCGCTGACTACGCGCAGTACAAGGTTCTCGGGAAGCGCGCCCATTGCAGGCCAGTCCTTGATGTTGGGACCGAACTGGATCTCAACGTCGGGATCTGCAACGCCCTTGGAATCGAATACTCTGTTAGCGTAGATATTTGCATCAAAATAGTACTTGTAATTGCCGATAGGACCGTCAAAATCGGTTGCGGGAGTGAGCACACCCTTGTTGGCTGCGGTCGCAGCGATGGAACGTGCATCCATAAGTGCAACGGAAGAGATCTGGCCGTTCTGCAGCTTACTGCCCTCACGGTTGGGGAAGTTACGGGTGGAGTGGCGGATACTGAACGCGTTGTTTGCGGGGGTATCGCCTGCACCGAAGCAGGGACCGCAGAAAGCAGTCTTCATAACAGCGCCGGTCTCCATCAGGGTCGCTGCGCAGCCGTTCTTGATAAGCTCCATGTATACGGGCATGGAAGCGGGGTAAACGCTTAAGGTGAAACCGTCGGAACCGATGTAGCGGCCCTTTAAGATATCGGCTGCAGCGCAGATATTCTCAAAACCGCCGCCGGCACAGCCTGCGATGATACCCTGATCTACCATGAACTTGCCGTTCTTCACCTTGTTCTTCAGCTTGAAGTCAACGGCGCCGTCAAGGCTTACCAGTGCACGCTTCTCGGTCTCGTCTAAGATATCCATGAGGTTTGCATTTACTTCCTCGATGGTATAGGTGTTGCTGGGATGGAAAGGCATAGCGATCATGGGACGGATCGCGGAGAGGTCTACCTCGATCAGGCCGTCATAGTATGCTACCTGACCGGGAGCAAGCTCTGCATAATCCTCGCTTCTTCCGTGGATGTCGTAGAACTCCTTTATCTTGTCGTCGGTCTTCCAGATAGAGGACAGGCAGGTGGTCTCGGTGGTCATAACGTCGATGCCGATCCTGAAGGCAGCGGAAAGCGCTGCAACGCCGGGGCCGACGAACTCCATTACTCTGTTCTTAACGTACCCGTTTGCAAAAACGGCGCCGATAATAGCAAGAGCAACGTCCTGAGGACCAACGCCCTTTACAGGCTCGCCCTTTAAGTAAACGCCCACTACGCCGGGCATATTGATGTCGTAAGTCTGATTTAAGAGCTGCTTAACCAGCTCGGGACCGCCCTCGCCCATTGCCATGGTACCGAGTGCACCGTAGCGGGTGTGGGAGTCGGAGCCAAGGATCATTCTGCCGCCGCCTGCAAGCATCTCACGTGCGAACTGATGGATGACAGCCTGATGAGGGGGTACATAGACACCGCCGTACTTCTTGGCACAGGTAAGACCAAACATGTGGTCATCTTCATTGATGGTACCGCCTACCGCACACAGGGAGTTGTGGCAGTTGGTGAGAACATAGGGCATGGGGAACTTCTGCAGTCCTGACGCACGAGCAGTCTGGATGATACCTACGAAAGTGATATCATGGCTGGTCAGCTTGTCGAAACGGATCTTCAGTTTGTCCATATTGCCTGAGGTATTGTGGCTCTTTAAGATGCCGTAAGCGATAGTGCTCTCGCTCGCTTCCTTTTTGGTGACCTCACGGCCGGTCATTGCTTTGATCGCAGCTTGTGCCTCATGGTTGTCCGCTACCAGTTCGGTACCGTTCACCAGATAAGCGCCGCCCTCTGATAATTTAATCATAACGCTCCTCCTTGACGTGTTTTCACGCCTTTCATGTTTTTTTATCTATGTCTGATCAGGATTTTCTCCAGGGTGCACCCGTGAAGAAAACGAGGATCGGGAAGATCTCAAGTCGGCCCGCAAGCATGTCCACGATCAGCACCAGCTTGGAAAAGGCGCCGAACACGGAGTAGTTGCAGGTGGGACCTACAGCCTCAAGGCCGGGTCCGATATTGTTGAAGCATGCCAGAACGGCAGAGAAATTGGTGGTGATCCCAAGTCCGTCCAGGGAGATCAGCAGGAAACTGAACACCACGATGATCACGTACGCAACCAGGTATGCGTCGGTGGTGCGCATGATGCGCTCCTCCATCACATTACCGTTGCTGCGGACATAGGTGACCTTGTTGGGGTGCACTGCCTGCTGCAGATTTCTCTTTAAGCTCTTGATGAGCAGAAGCACACGGCCGCACTTCATGCCGCCTCCGGTACTGCCGGCGCAGGCGCCGATCACCATGAGGAACAGAAGGATAGCCTTGGAAAAACTGGGCCATAAGTCAAAGTCCACCGTGGCAAAGCCTGTGGTGGTCATGATACTTGCCACCTGGAAAGCCGCATGGCGGACAGTCTCGGACAGAGTGCCGTAGAAGCCTCTCAGGTTCCAGACGATGAGCGCGATACTGCCCAGGATCACGCCGAAGTAGAGTCTGACTTCCTCGTCCTTGAAGACCCTCTTCACCTGACGCAGCATCAGCAGATAATAGCAGCTGAAGTTCACGCCGAACAGGATCATAAATACCGTGCACACATTCTGCAGGTAGGGGCTGTAGCTTGCGATACTGTCGTTGCGCACACCGAAGCCGCCGGTGCCGGCTGTTCCGAATGCGGTGCAGACTGCGTCGAATACAGACATTTTGCCAAAGATCAGGAACAGGAAATCCAGGACAGTAAGACCTATATAAAGTAAATACAGGATCTTGGCGGTATCTCTGATGTGGGGAACCAGCTTGCTGACCTCGGGGCCGGGGCTCTCCGCACGCAGAAGGTGTACCGAGAAACCTTTGCCCTTGTCGTCGGTGGGCGCCAGGGCCAGAAGGAATACCAGAATACCCATTCCGCCCAGCCAGTGGGTGAAGCTTCGCCAATACAGGATACCTTTTGAAAGACTCTCCACCTCGGGAAGAATGGACGCTCCTGTGGTGGTAAAGCCGGATACGGTCTCAAAAAATGCGTCGATCCAGTTGGGGATCTCGCCTGAGATATAGAAGGGCATACAGCCCATCAGGGATAAGAAGATCCAGGAAAGGCCTACACAGACCAGACCTTCCTTGGCATAGTAGTTGGGCTTGGCGTCCTTACAGACCATGCGCAGGAAAAGAGCCAGCAGCAGAGTTCCGAAGATCGTCACAATGAAGCCGACCACGGGACCTCTCTCGCTTAAGGCCGCACTGATGACCAGCGCGGGGATCATGAAAAGAGCCTCGATACCCAGAATATTACTGATGTATTTGCCGATGATCTTATAATTCATAAACGGTCTCCTCGAAGACATCGTTGAACTTGGTGATGGTGTTGCGCGCATCGGTAACTAAGATGACTGTATCTCCCTTGCGGAAAACAGAATTACCGTCGGGGATCACGGTCTCGTTGTTGTGAGTGATGCAGGCGATCAGAGCGTTCTTGCGCAGATGCAGGTTCTTAAGGGGCACACCGAGATGTCTTGCGGTGTCATCTAAGCGGAATTCCTCCGCCTCGATATGACCGTCGGCGATAGAGTGGATGGTCAGTGCCGCACCTGTCTGGTTCTCCAGAGCACGCACGTAACGCACGATAATATTACTGCACAGATCCTTGGGATCGATGATGCTGCCGATGGGCAGATTGTTCAGGATCTGAGGATTCTCCATATGTCCGACCTTGGTGATGATCTGAGGCACATTACAGCCGCTGCCGTAAAGTGATACCACCAGATTAAGCTCATCGAGACCGGTAACGGATACCAGCGCGTCAAAACCGGAGATGCCCTCGCTCTCAAGCAGACTCTGGCTGCCGGCATCGCCTAAGATCACACTTGCGCCGGGAAGCGCTCTTGCGATCTCTCCCGCTCTCTCGGGATCCTTCTCGATCACAGTGACCTTCATGCCGCTCTTTAAGAGCTGATCGGTCAGATAATAGCTGATACGTCCGCCGCCGCAGACCATGACCTTCTTGACCTTGTGGGTGATGATGCCAAGGTTCTTGAGCATGCTGGTGATGGTGTCGGTGGGCGCAGTCACAAAAATACGGTCCTTTGCGGTGAGCACGAAACTACCGTCGGGGATATGAGCCTTGCCGTCTCTGAGAACAGCGCAGACTAAGACCTTGGAGCCGGTTACGCGGTTCATGTCGCTCAGTGCCACGCCGACTAAAGGACTCTTCTCATCCACGCGCAGCTCTACGATCACGACCTTGCCCTTGGCAAAGGTATCTCTCTTCAGGAAACCGGGATATTTTAACAGATTCTCGATCTCGGCCGCAGCCTGTCTCTCGGGATTTACCACCAGGGAGAGCGCAAAAAGATCGCTCATTGCATAGACCTGGTTGCCGTATTCGGGGTTGCGGATACGTGCGATGGTATGCAGCTTGGGATTCATTCTGTGAGCTGCAAGACAGCAGAGCAGATTGATCTCGTCGGCGCCTGTCATGGCGATCAGAAGATCGGCACTCTCAACGCCTGCGTCGTGGAGCACATCCACCGCCGCACAGTTGCCCTGTACCGTCATAACGTCATATTGATTTAAGGTACTCTCAAGTACCGCCATATTAGAATCGATTGCAGTGACCTCATGTCCCTCGAAGGAAAGCTTCTTGGTCATGGCTGCACCGATCTTGCCATTGCCTGCGATAATGATCTTCAAGATATCACCTCATAATTATTCCATATTACTACTATTATAATCATTTTGACGAAAAAGACAAGGGCGAAGACCCTCAGACAAAAAAGAGAGTCCCACCAAAATGGGACTCTCTCGTCTGCCGGATTAAAGTACTACTTTATCTAAGTGCCAGATCTCATCAACATACTGCTGAATGGTTCTGTCGGAAGTGAACTTACCGCTGCATGCTACGTTTAAGATAGCGCTGCGAGCCCAGCCCTCTTCGTTGCGGTATAATACTTCGATCTTTCTCTGTGCCTCTGCGTAAGCCTTGAAGTCTTTGAGGATGAAGTAGGTATCTGCCTTGGAGGTAGACTGGGTGTTAAGCAGGGAGTTGTACAGAGGTCTGAACAGCTCGCTGTCGTTGGGAGTGTAGGTACCGTTGATCAGCTGCATAAGCACCTTGCGGATATCCTGATCGTTGTTGAAGATCTCCATGGGGTTGTAGCCGCCGTAGTTCTCGTAGTGGATGACTTCATCGGAGGAAAGACCGAAGATTACTGCGTTCTCCTCGCCGACCTCTTCCACGATCTCAACGTTTGCACCGTCCATGGTACCTAAGGTGACAGCACCGTTTAACATGAACTTCATGTTGCCGGTACCGGAAGCCTCCTTACTTGCAGTAGAGATCTGCTCGGAAACGTCTGCTGCCGCAAAAATGATCTCTGCGTTGGAGACATTGTAATTCTCGATAAATACGACCTTGATCTTATTATCGATAGACTTATCGTTGTTGATTACGTCCGCAACACTGTTGATCAGCTTAATGGTCAGCTTCGCGCGTCTGTAGCCTGCAGCCGCCTTGGCACCGAAGATGAAGGTTCTCGGAGTGAATTCCATATCCGGATGTTCCTTGATCTGGTTGTACAAATACATTACGTGAAGAATATTTAACAACTGTCTCTTGTACTCATGCAGTCTCTTTACCTGCACATCGAAAATAGAACGAGGGTCTACATCGACACCGTTATGCTCCTTGATGTACTTTGCAAGACGTACCTTGTTCTGGTACTTAATCTGCATAAATTCCTGACGTGATAATTCATCAT
>JAZULD010000032.1:0-3130 GCA_045643625.1 Acetatifactor sp.
TGATGCGCCTCCTGCGCCAGGAGCAGTTTGCACCCTACAGCCAGGCGGAGCAGGTCATTCTGCTGATCACCGCCATGCAGAAGTTCTTCACAAGATTCGAACTGTCCCAGATCTCGGGCAAAGTGAAGGCACTGTTAGAACACTTCCACAGAGAACACGCGAACCTCGTCATGAAGATCGACGGCACAGGCATGCTGACCGACGAGGACAAGAAGGAGATCATAGAGATCGCAGAGCGTTTCCTGCAGGCGTAACGTAAGCCGACAGCAGGCGAGGCCGCTGAACCACAGGCGAGATCATGTAAACGCAGGAGATATCACGAAACCGCGCGCGAAGGAAGCTTGCGATTTCGCGCAGTAACCGTACATGCCCCAGGGGGCGAAGGAGTAGATCATGCCCGGGATGAAGGAGATCAAAAACAGAATACACAGTGTTTCCGACACCCGGAAGATCACCAACGCAATGTACCTGATCGCTTCCACCAAGCTAAGGCGCGCAAGGGCGAATCTGGATGCCACGGCACCCTTTTTCAACAGTCTGCGCGATGAGATGGCAAGGATCTTCCAAACGGACGAAGAGGTGAGAAGCGTCTATTTCGGAGACAGAGAACAGAGGAAAAAGAGCGGCACCGAGACCTGCGGCATTCTTGCGATCACCGCGGATAAGGGTCTTGCAGGCTCCTACAACTCCAATATCTTAAAAGAAATGGTGAGACTCACCGAGGAGTATGAAAGACACGAGCTCTACGTAGTGGGAGAGGTCGGAAGACACTTCTGCGAGCTTCGAAACATTGCGATCGACAAGAGCTTCCTCTACACCGCACAGAACCCAAGCGGCAGACGCTGCGATATGATCGCACATCTCCTGCTGGAGCGCTTCAGAAGCGGGGAACTTGACAAGGTGATCATTGTCTACACCGACTTAAACGGCGCAGCCACTCTGGTGGTGCGCACCGAAGAACTGCTGCCCCTTAAGCGCGCTGACTCCAGCGGCGGGGACAAGAAGCTTCGGACCGACCTTTTTGAATATCATCCCGACTTATCAAGCGTGCTCGATGCCATCGTGCCCGGCGTGATATCGGGTTATATCTTCGGTGCTCTTACAGACAGTTTCTGCTGCGAGCAGAGCGCCCGTATGATGGCCATGGACGCGGCCAACTCCAATGCGTCCGAACTGCTTGAGGAACTGAAGCTGGAATACAACCACGTGCGGCAGAATGCCATCACCCGCGAGATCACCGAGGTGGCAGCGGGAGCCAAGGCCAAGCGCGCGAAAAGGAGTAAGAAAAAATGAAGGGTAAAATAGTACAGGTGTCCGGATCCGTCATCGACGTATTTTTTACGGACAAGCCTCTGCCCAGGATCAGAGAGGCCCTGACAGTCAGATTAAACGATAAAACAGAAGTAATGGAGGTCGCCCAGCACATCGGCGACGGCGTGGTGCGCTGCATCATGCTTGCGGGCAGCGAAGGCTTATACCGCGGCATGGAAGTCACCGCCACCGGCGAGGGCATCACCGTGCCCGTAGGTAAAGTCACTCTGGGAAGAATGTTCGACGTTGTGGGCAACCCCATCGACGGCGGCGCTCCCATCGATGACAGAACCGAGAGATGGAGCATCCACCGCAAGGCCCCCGGCTTCGCGGAGCAGCTCCCCGCAGCCGAGATCTTAGAGACCGGCATCAAGGTCATCGACCTTCTGGAGCCCTACCCCAAGGGCGGTAAGATCGGTCTGTTTGGCGGGGCAGGTGTGGGCAAGACCGTGCTGATCCAGGAGCTCATTCACAACGTTGCCATGGAGCATGGCGGCTACTCTGTTTTTGCAGGCGTAGGCGAGCGTTCCAGAGAGGGCAACGACCTGTGGCGTGAGATGAACGACAGCAGTGTAGGCGACAAGACCGCTCTGGTATTCGGACAGATGAACGAGGCGCCCGGCGTGCGTATGCGCGTGGCCTTATCCGGACTTACGATGGCAGAATACTTCAGAGACAGAGAGAACAAGGACGTGCTCCTGTTCATCGACAATATTTTCCGTTTCGTACAGGCCGGAAGCGAGGTCTCCACTCTGCTCGGCAGAATGCCCTCCGCAGTAGGCTATCAGCCCACTCTGGCTGAGGAAATGGGCGCGCTGGAGGAGCGAATCACCTCCACCAAGCAGGGCTCCGTCACCTCCGTACAGGCTGTCTATGTGCCTGCGGACGACCTGACAGACCCCGCACCCGCAACCACCTTCTCACACCTGGATGCGACCACGGTTCTTAGCCGTAAGATCGCAGAACTGGGTCTCTACCCCGCGGTAGATCCTCTGGAGTCCACCTCCCGCATCCTGACCCCCGAGGTCGTAGGCAAGGAGCACATGTATGTGGCCAACAAGGTCCAGGAGGTATTGCAGAAGTACAGCGAGCTTCAGGACATCATCGCCATCCTCGGTATGGATGAACTGAGCGACGAGGATATCAAGATCGTAAAAAGAGCCCGCAAGATCCAGAGATTCCTTTCCCAGCCCACCTTCATGGCTGAGAAATTCACCGGCATTCCCGGCGTCTACGTGCCCCTTCGAGAGACCATCAAGGGCTTCAAGGCCATCGTCGACGGCAAGGTGGACCACCTTCCCGAGGCCGCTTTCTTCGGCGTGGGAACCTTAGGTGACGTTTACAAGAAGGCAAAAGCCCTTGCGGCAGAGGAGAAACAGAAGCAGTGAGACCTTTTCATGTGAGTATATTCACGGCAGAAAGAGATTTTTATAACGGTGATGTGCAGAGCCTGATCGTGCCCACCATCGACGGCGCCTACGGCATCCAGGCGGGTCACAGGAATCTGATCGCCCCCGTTGTCACAGGCGATCTGGAGATGATCCTGCCCGATGGCGAGAAGTTCTACGTGGCCGTCTCAAGCGGCATCGTCAAGGTGGAGAAGGGCGAGGTATTGGTTCTGGTGCAGCAGGCCTACACCGAGGACGAGCTCGAGATCCTTGAGACCAAGGTCAAGCGCGAGGAGGAAGAAGAGGAGCGCCTGCAGAAGCGCACAGAGAGAGAGTTCACCGAGGCTGAGGCAGCCCTGCGCCGCGCCATCTACAGGATCAGAACCAAGAAGTATGATGCGAAGCATCTGAAGTAAAAAAACATCCGCTAT
>JAZULD010000033.1:0-9335 GCA_045643625.1 Acetatifactor sp.
GATCCGACTTAGCGCAGTTAGACGGCTGGAGCAAAGAAACTATCGGCTCGCATGTTGTAAGAGATTGCGATATTCACGATTGTGGTCAGACCGGTATTGTGGGTAACCTTGGCTGTGTATTCTCTACAATTGAAAATAACCACATTCACCATATCAACAACAAGCAGGATCTTGCAGGCGCAGAGATCGGCGGCATCAAGATGCACGCAGCGATCGATGTGATCTATCGCCGCAACCACATCCATCACTGCACCAGAGGTCTGTGGCTCGACTGGCAGGCACAGGGTACCCGCGTGACCCAGAACCTGTTCCACGACAACCAGCCTCCGGCAGGCACAAAGGTGGTATCCACCCTCGGCCTCGCAGAGGATGTGTTTATCGAGGTTTCTCACGGTCCCACTCTGCTTGACAACAATATTTTCCTCTCCACCTACGCAGGAAGACTGTCCACCCAGGGTGTTGCATATGTACACAACCTGATCTGCGGCAGCTTTACCAAGTCCAAGGCCGGCGAGGGAACCAGCAACCAGGCAATGAAGAACAGCGCTCGCTACACCCCTTATCATGTGCCTCACGGTACTGACGTGGTTGGTTTCATGACCTTCCTGCACGGTGACGACCGCTTCTACAACAATATTTTTGTACAGGGCGAGATCCCCGAGGAGTATCGCAAGATCGACGAGGAGCTGAAGCTGGATCTGTACACCACCGTTGGTACCGACACCTTCGACGAGTTCCCCACTCCTGAGGAGTATTTCCCCAGATTCTTCTTAAAGAACGATGTGGGCGGCGCTGAGAAGCGTGACAAGTACTACGAGGAACTGCCTATCTACACCGGCGGTAATGTCTTCTTCAACGGCGCTAAGCCTTATGTGAAGGAGAAGAATTACAAGATCGTGGACGAGCCCGTTTACGTGAAGCTTGTGGAGGAGGACGGCGAGTTCCACCTCGACACCAATATCTATGAGCATCTGCCCAGGTTCGCAACTCCTTTTATCTCCACCGAGTATCTGGGAGAGGCATTCGAGCCCGAGCAGAAGTATGAGAACCCCGATGGCACCGAGATCTTCTTCAATGAGGATTACTTTGGCTACAGCCGTGCCATCAATCCCACTCCCGGACCTTTCGAGAGTGCGGAGGCTCTGAAAGAGAACCTTTTTGAAATGCAGTAGGAGGAATGTATGCCGGCTTATTTTTCGGTTGATTTTCAGTATTCCATGTCCGAGATCGGGGCAGGACAGATCACGAAGTTCTGCAAGATGCTTGTAAAAAACGGCGCAGAATTTGTGAAGGGCTATTGGAAGGCCTCAGGGGATTCCTATGCCGAGATCCTGCGAAACGACCGCAAGGTGCTGAAGGCAGAGCTCACAGGAAAGATTCCTGCGGAGGACCTTGCCGTAAAACAGCCGGTTTTCTCTCTCGGCGAGTTTGAGAACATCAGGGTGATGCCTCTTGTTCACAGGGAGGAGCGCGTATTAAGTATGACGCTTCTGGTACCCGAGGATGACCTTGTGTGCTATGAGGACGACAGCGACAGAGCGAAGCGTCTCACAGAGCGCATGAACTGTCTGAAGGAACTTGCGAAGAAGGTGTGGGAGAAGTGTCCCGGCATCTGCGTACAGACTGCATGGGAGCTCTCGGTTCCCTGCACGGACGCAAGAGAGATCCTTGCGGGTGAAGCACCCCATGCCGAGCCTTTTGCGATCGTGGGCGAAGCGCTTGTCCGCGACGCCTGGGAGGGCACAAGAACCTCTTTCGGCAAAAAGGCGGTCCTGCTCGAGAGAGAGGAGCATTGGAATTATTCCTGAGTTTTTTAAAGGGAGATTTGTTATGATGAAAAGAACAGTGATGTTGCTTGCAGCACTGTCTGCAGCGTTTTTATTCGCAGCCTGCGGTATTGAGGACGAGCAGTCCCTGGAGGATCGAGAAGAGATCAAGACCGAGGTCATCGGCGAGGTGATCCCCGAGGATCAGCCCATGGAGATCGAGATCGAGGTTGAGGAGCCCATTGTGCGTGAGGAGTCTTATCTGACCGCA
Source organism: Acetatifactor sp. (assembly GCA_045643625.1). Lineage (GTDB taxonomy): Bacteria > Bacillota > Clostridia > Lachnospirales > Lachnospiraceae > Acetatifactor. The sequence continues at coordinate 2,038 of JAZULD010000033.1, forward strand.
GAGCTTCAGCGTGTTGCCGATGCGGCAGCCATTCTTGAAGACAGCATCAACAACGGCAATCTGACTCAGACGCAGTTAAACACCACCTCCGGAGATCTTTACAAGCTTTGGGACGATGAACTCAATGACCTCTGGAAGAGACTGAAGAGCAAGCTTTCCGACAGCGAGATGAAGAAGCTTCTGTCCGAGCAGCGCACCTGGATCGCCAATAAGGAGAAACAGGTCAAGAAGGCCGGCGACGAGGTGAGAGGCGGCTCCATGCAGCCCATGGTCGAGGACCTTGAGGCAGCAAAGCTGACCAGAGAGAGAGTCATTGAGCTTGCAGTGATCCTTGGAAATGCCGAGGGCATTACTGTGTTCGCACCCGTTTCATCCGAGACCGTGGAAGCTGACAAGCTCCTTGAGGGCAAGGTCACCTACGTGGATCGTCAGGGCACCAACGATGTCTACAGCTTCCTCGACGTGGAGGATAACGGCGATGACACCTACAAGGTCGACATCAGCATCTTCAGACTCTATGATTTTGAGAACGGAGAGGGCGTTAAGAGCGGCGACAAGGTCTATGTGACCTTTAAGGTAGACGAAGATACAACTTTCCGCGGCAGCATTGCCTTTGAGGGAGAAGGCGCTGTCTTCACCGCAGAGGAGGATTTCTATTCTCTGATCGGTGCCGGCGAGAAGTTCACCTTCGACGAAAAGATGTGATCTACAATACAAAAACGGAAGGCGGCTTCAAGTGACCTTGGAGCCCCTTTTTTGAGAATAATAAAGCTGAATGCTTAAGAATTCGGCAGTACAGCAAAGGACAGACACAATATGATCAAAGCTATTTTTTTCGATCTGGACGGAACTCTGCTTCCCATGGATCAGGATGTATTCGTAAGGGCTTATCTCGGTGAGCTCTGCAAGAAGCTTGCCCCCATGGGCTATGACCCTAAGAAGGTAGCGGTGGCAACCATGACCGCGACGGGCGCCATGCAGACAAACGACGGCAGCAAGACCAACATGGAGGCTTTCTGGGATTGCTTCTGCGGCATTCTCGGCGAGGAGCTTCGCGGACAGATCCCCATGTTTGACGATTTTTACCGCAATGAATTTCATCGCGTAAAGGATGTTTGCGGATTCAATGCGAAGGCAAAAGAAACTGTTGACAGAGTGAAAATGGCAGGCTATCGCGTGGGACTCGCGACCAATCCGCTGTTCCCAAGACTTGCAACCATCGGTCGCATCGGCTGGGCAGGTCTCGATCCCGAGGACTTTGAGTTCATCACCACATACGAGAATTCTGTTCACTGCAAGCCCAACCCGGATTACTATAAGGACCTGCTGGAACTCATTGATGTTCCCGCGGAACAGATCCTGATGGTGGGCAATGATGTGAAGGAAGATATGGTAGCGGAGACAGTCGGCATGGATGTATTCCTTCTGACCGACTGCATGATCAATTCCGAAAACAAGGATATTTCAGGTTATAAGCAGGGTGACCTGGATGCGCTTCTTGCGTACCTCGGTGCTTAAGAAAAGGAGATGTACTATGCTTAGAGAGACAAATACCGAATACGGCAGAGTGCGAGGTGTTCCCGCGGCAGACCCCAGAATCACTGCATTTTTGGGAATCCCTTACGCTGCACCCGCAAGCGGCGAGCTTCGCTGGCGTGCACCCAGACCTCCGAAGAAGTGGGATGGCGTGAGAGAGTGCTTTATCTACGGAGATTCCGCCATGCAGAGACGTCCCGGCGTGGGACTGAATGTCAATTCACAGGAGTGGCATGTGGATCCCGATCTTCCTATGAGCGAGGATTGCCTGAACCTGAATGTGTGGACTCCCGCCATGACCGGTGACGAGAAGCTGCCCGTTATCATCTTTATCTACGGCGGTGCGCTCATGTGGGGCTATACTCCCCAGATGGAGCTGGACGGCGAGCGCATGGCCCGCAGAGGTGTGGTAGTTGTCACTGTGAACTACCGCGTCAATATTTTCGGATTCTTTGCACATCCCGAACTTACTGCAGAGTGCGGAGATGATTATTGTGCAAACTTCGGTTTCTTAGACCAGCAGGCAGCCATTGCCTGGGTCAAGAGAAACATTGCAAACTTTGGAGGAGATCCTGACAATGTGACTCTGGCAGGACAGTCCGCAGGTGCCATGAGTACCATGGCCCAGCTGGTGAGCCCTACAACTCCCGACGGAAGCTTCCACCGTGCCATCATTCAGTCCGGCGGCGGCATGAACTTCGGCGAGAAGGCGAGAGCACGTTTCAACAGTTCCCTGGCTCAGGCAGAAAAAGAGGGCGAGGAGTTCTTGCAGTCCATCGGCTGCAATTCCCTTGCGGAGGCGAGAGCGCTCTCTGCGGAGGAGCTTCGCGACAGAGTTTTTGCTAACCTGGACCGCTATCACTTAGGCCCCTGCGTGGACGGCAAATTCCTGACAGCGGAGCCCAGTGCATGCTTCGCATCCGGCAACTGGCATAAGATGCCCCTGATGGTGGGCAACACCGGAAACGACCTGGATTTCAGAGGCGGCTATTTCTACGGCGATACCCCCGAGGAGTTCAAGGAGTATATTGAGAACACCTACGGCGAGAAGGCAGAGGAGATCGTAAAGCTTGCTGATTTTGTAAGCGGTGATATGGACGTTATCCGGAAGAACTGCCTTGAGAAGAATGCATTCTTCTCCTGCCAGCTTCTGGCACTGCGCGCAGCGGATGAGGGACTGGACGCATATGTGTACACCTATGACGGTGAGATGCCCGGCGACGAGCAGGGTGCTTTCCATTCCTCAGAACTGTGGTTCATGTTTGAGACTCTGGCAAAGTGCTGGAGACCTTTTACAGGCGTTCACTACGATCTTGCCCGCAAGATGTGCAGCTACTGGACCAATTTTGTGAAGAACGGCGATCCCAACGGCAAGGATATCGACGGAAGCGATATGCCCCTCTGGGAGAAGTACAACGACGAAAACAGACGCGGCATCGTATTCAATTTTGATACGGGAATGTCGAAGGAAGATGAGACAGCAGCGTTCACCGCAATGCTTTCCCATGCGGCAGACAAACTGTGGAGAGAAAAATAAATATTTTTGCAAAGAAAAGACGGCGGTTGGTTTAGCACCATCCGCCGTCCATTGTTATGATCTGTCCGGTAAGATATTCGGGAGCCTGTGCCAGCTGCAGCACCATTGCCGCCGCTTCCTCGGGGCGTCCCATGCGGTCTGCGGGGATCTCCTCACAGAGGACCTGAAGATCCTCCTCGGTAAGATGCGCATTCATGGGCGTATCGATGAGTCCGCAGGCCAGAGCGTTCACCTGAATGTTGCTGGGGGCAAGTTCCTTGGCGAGAGCCCTGGTGAAGGAATTGATGCCGCCCTTGGATGCAGAGTAGGCGACTTCCATGGAAGCACCCACATTGCCCCATACGGAGGAGATGTTGATGATCCTGCCGGAGTGGGACTTAAGGAACAGGGGAATGCTTAATTTCGCGGTATAAAAACAGGAGTCCAGATTCACATGCATGACCTTCTGCCAGTCGGAGGGCTCCATGTCGGAGAGCAGTCCCACATAGGAGATGCCTGCATTATTGACAAGGACATCCAGTCGGTCGATGCCTTCAAAGAGCTTGCAGACGGAAGCATAATCGCCAACGTCAGCCTGCACAGCCTGACAGGAGATGTTGTGGAGCGCGGCAAGGCGATCAGCCAGGGCAGTCAGCGCGTCCATGGAACTTCTGCAGGTTAAGATCAGGTCATAGCCTGCTTCCGCAAAAGCCTTGGCGATGGCGCTTCCGATGCCGCCGGATGCTCCGGTGATCAGGGCGATGGGTCGGTTGTCAGAATTCAGATTCATAGGGAACGATCCCTCCTTGAATAATTGCTGGGTCTAGTATAACACAGTCATTCCTTGTTTTACAAATATAACAGTGATACACTGAAGAAAAGACGAAAAGGAGGACGGAACATGTACGATTTGATTATTTTGGGCGCGGGTCCTGCAGGACTTGCGGCAGCGATCTACGGAAAAAGAGCAGGCCTCGATCTGCTCGTCATTGACAGAAGTCCCCTGAGCGGCGGACAGGTGCTGAACACCTACGAGGTGGACAATTATCCCGGACTGCCGGGCGTCAGCGGTTCTGAGCTGGCTGAGAGCTTCAGAGCCCACGCGGACAGGCTGGGAGTCTCTTTTAAGACTGCCAAGGTAAAGCAGATCCTCAAGGAGGACGATGTTTTCAAAGTGATCTGCGCAAGAGCGACCTTCGAGAGCAGAAGTCTGATCTACGCTGCGGGAGCGGTCCATGCAAAACTGGATGTGCCCGGCGAGGACGCTTTTGCCGGCATGGGCGTGTCCTACTGTGCCCTCTGCGACGGCGCTTTTTACAAGGATAAGGTGACCGCTGTGGTTGGCGGTGGTGACGCGGCCTTGGAGGATGCCATCTATCTTGCGGGCATCTGTAAAAAAGTATACCTGATCCACAGAAGAGAGGAACTTCGCGGCACGAAGGTACTGCAGGAGCAGCTTATGGGCTTCGACAATGTTGAGGTCCTGTACAGCCACAGAGTGGAGGAGATAAAGGGAAGCAATGCTGCAGAGAGTCTGCGCATCACACATATTCCCACAGGCGAGGAGAAGGAGCTTACGGTGGACGGCCTTTTCATAGCGGTCGGCATCCGTCCGGATTCCGGTCTTCTGCAGGAACTTGTTCAGCTTGATGAGGCCGGATATATCGTTGCAGGAGAGGATTGCGATACCGGTACAGCGGGTCTTTTTGCGGCGGGAGATGTGCGTAAGAAACCCTTAAGGCAGATCGTCACGGCAGTGGCTGACGGCGCCAACGCGGCCACCGGAGCGGAGCGATTTTTAAGAGAAAAATAGGGGCGTTTTCATTGACAAAGCCCCCTTGGAATGTTACATTTATTACAAGAGTTAATAATTTTGTAACAATTTCTTTCCCATAGATCACAGGAGGGCTTTATGCTCCGTAAACATATTAGATCCGTCATTCTGGCGGCAGCAGTTCTGGTGCTTTCCGGAGCGTCCATGACTGCACATGCAACGTCCCAGGCGGCGCTTCCCACCGGCGGTATCGGAATCGTTATCACCCATGGCAGCAAGCAGCTTGGCAATATCGCGGCAGGCGCACCGAACAGGGCGCTGAAGATCGAGACCACTTTGGATGCTCCCGCACTGCAGGAACTGCTTCCCACCGAGGAAGACACTTATCGCAACCTGGTCATCGCAAAAGTCAACAACTATGTAAATGTCCGCAGCATCCCCGATGAAAAGGGCGAGGTGCTGGGTAAGCTCTATGACAAGTCAGCAGGCGAATTCCTCGGCGAGGAGAACGGCTGGTATAAGATCTCTTCCGGCGACGTGACAGGCTATGTCAAGGCCGAGTACTGTGTGACAGGCGACGATGCCGTGGAACTGGCCAAGGAGGTCGGCACACACATCGCGACCGTTACCACTTTTACCCTGAAGGTTCGTTACGAGCCTTCCATCGAATCCAAGACTCTGACCCTGATCCCCATGGACGAGGAGCTTGAGGTGCTTGATGAGACCGACGGCTGGGTACAGGTGGATGTACAGGAGGGTACCGGCTGGGTATCCAAGGACTATGTGGATGTCCACACCGAGTTCGTTCAGGCTGAGTCCAAGGAGCAGGAGGCTAAGCGTCTTGCCAAGGAAGAAGAGGAGAGACGCAAGGCGAGAGAGGCGGCCGACAAGGCTATCGCTGACAAGAAGGCCAAGGAAGCCAAGGATAAGAAGAAGGCAGAGGCAGCAGCCATCAAGGTTCCCTCTTCCGGCGACAGTGACATGGGCGCACAGGTCGCAGAGTATGCGCTTCAGTTCGTGGGCAACCCTTATGTGTACGGCGGCACCAGCCTGACCAAGGGCGCGGATTGTTCCGGTTTTGTCATGAGTGTCTACGCGAACTTCGGCGTGTCACTTCCTCACTCCTCTGCATCCGACCGCAGCCAGGGCTACGCTGTTGACAGCATCGACAATGCGATCCCCGGCGACCTTATCTGTTACTCCGGTCATGTGGCGCTTTACATCGGCAACGGCAAGATCGTACACGCATCGACCCGTAAGACAGGCATCATCGTATCCGATGCAAATATCAAGAAGATCCTCGCGATCAGACGAATCTTCTAAGTTGTTTTTCATATGGTTTTTCATGGGCGGCACCCGCAAAGTGCCGCTCTTTTTTTGTGCTCTTTTGCAGGATCTGCGGCGTATTTTTGCGCTCGGTCTGCTGTTTTTTCAGGTGCCTTTTATGTGCTCTTTTTCAGCATCTTTTGATGCTCATTTTGCGCCCGAAAAGGTATGCAGCGCCGTGAAAATCGGTCGTTTGTGAAAATTTGTATTTTATCTGTGATAATTGGTAGGTTGGCCCCGTAGATATTTAAAATGGCCGGAATTATAATATTAGTATCAGTGAGAAAGGGCATTTTATGCCGCTTTCGTGTTTTTTGGATATTTAGGAGGAGGAACTATTCATGAAAACCGCAAAAAGATTTTTGAGTTTTCTGCTTTGTCTGATCATGGTGATGACCCTGATTCCTGCCACTGCTTTTGCAGAGGGAGAAGAGTATGATCTGTGGGTAGGCGATGTGCGTGTTACCGACAGCAATAAGAATGATATTCTCGGTGACGGTACCGCATCCTACGATCCCGCAACATCTACTCTGACTCTGAACGGTGTTACCATCACATCAGGTACAGAGCACGACCGTACTTCAGTTTCACAGACTTATGAAAACAACCTTTATGCAAGTATCTATGCTGCCGGCGATCTGACCATTGATCTGATCGGTGAGAACAGAATCGAGCCTGCTGAGGTGAGAACCAAGGGTTATGCCTGTGGTATTATGAACAGAACCGGTCTTCTTCGAATTCAGGGTACAGGTACTCTGGATGTTTTGGCTCCCGATCTGGAGAACGAAGATACCACAAGAATCGCAATCGATTCTGCGATCCTCGCACTTTGCGGCAGTGTCCAGATCCGCGGCGATGTGCATGTATATGCACACACCGGTGACGTAGACGGCCCCGGAAAGGTTGGCTGCTACGGCATCTACGCAAGCTACATTTATGAAGAGTATGACTACACCATGGGTTATCTGTTTGTCAATGGCAACGCCCATGTATATGTAACCGGCGGCGAGACCAATCATGTGTCAGCAGGTCTGGTTGCACTTGAGAGTGTTATCATCGACAGCACCGGCGTGATCGAAGTTGCCGGCGCGACCCGTCCTTTCCTGTATGATACTGTTACTCTGGATACCGACAAATATTATGTCT
>JAZULD010000034.1:0-15464 GCA_045643625.1 Acetatifactor sp.
GCTTTGGCCGGCTGACCTGCACCTGATCGGTAAAGACATCATCCGTTTCCATACCATCTACTGGCCTATTTTCCTGATGGCTCTGGGCGAGCAACTGCCCAAGCAGGTTTTCGGTCATCCATGGCTTCTCATGAACAATGATAAGATGAGTAAGTCCAAGGGCAACGTGATCTACGCTGACGATCTGGTTGATTTCTTCGGCGTGGACGCAGTCCGTTATTATGTACTTCACGAGATGCCTTACGAGAACGACGGCAACGCAACCTGGGAGCTGATCGCAGAGAGAGTAAACTCCGATCTTGCCAACACCCTGGGCAACCTGGTAAATCGTACCATCTCCATGAGCAATAAGTATTTTGGCGGCGTTGTAGCAGACAAAAATGCACAGCCCGGAGAGAACGATGCAGCGATCGATGCAGACTTAAAGGCAACCGTTACCGCAGCATACGGCAAGGTAGTTGAGAAGATGGAGACCCTCCGTGTGGCAGATGCCATCACCGAGATCTTCGGTATTTTCAAGCGCTGCAACAAGTACATCGACGAGACCGAGCCCTGGGTACTTGCCAAGGACGAGGCTAAGGCAGACCGTCTGTCCACCGTTCTCTACAACCTGATCGAGGGTATTATGATCGGCGCATCCCTGTTAGAGCCCTTTATGCCCGCAACCGCACAGAAGATCGCAGCACAGCTGAACGCTCCTATCCGTGAGTTTGACGTGCTGGATCAGTTCGGCCTCTATGAGAACGGCAATAAGGTTACCGAAACTCCCGAGATCCTCTTCGCAAGACTTGACAAGAAGCTTGTTCTTGAGAAGGAAGAGGAGATCAGAGAGAAGTTCCTTGCAGCCAACAAGCCTGCACAGGAAGAGGTAAAAGAAGAAGCTCCCGTGATCGATATCGAGGCAAAAGAGGAAGTGACCTACGATGATTTTGCCAAGCTGCAGTTCCAGGTAGGTGAGATCATCGCCTGCGAAGCAGTACCCAAGAGCAAGAAGCTCCTTTGCAGCCGGGTCAAGATCGGAAGCAGCGTAAAGCAGATCGTTTCCGGCATCAAGGCACATTACAGCCCTGAGGAGATGGTCGGCAAGAAGGTCATGGTTCTTGTTAACTTAAAGCCCGCTAAGCTGGCAGGCATTCTCTCCGAGGGTATGATCCTCTGCGCAGAAGACGCAGACGGCAACCTTGCACTGGTAAGCCCCGAGAAGGAAATGCCCGCAGGCGCAGAGATCTGCTAAATTCAGACGCAGCGCGAATCGCGGCTTGACCAACGGCCTGAGCGCGAAACGTTTATGACCTATATGCCCGGACAGCGGCAAGACCGTGAACCGGGCGTACCCGATATGATCCGAACGCAACATAGAAAGGAAACAACATGAAATTTTTCAGCATGGACAGCCCTATTATGCAGGCTCTGAGCAGAATGGGCGACATTATGTGGATCAATATTCTGTGTGTAGTCAGCAGCATCCCGATCATTACCATCGGCGCATCCCGCACCGCGATGCATTACATGGTACTGAAGATCGCCAGAGGCGAGGATGTATACCTGACCAAGGGCTTCTTCAAGTCCTTCCGCCGGAATTTTAAACAGGCGACCATCATGTGGTTCATCGAAGCATTCCTGCTTCTGTTTTTGGGCTATGATTTTTACCTGGTATTTCTCTCCGGTGCCAACTTCCATGTGGTGATCAAGGTGGTTCTGCTCTCGGCGATCCTGCTGGTGCTCTTCACCTTCACCTTTGCTTACCCTATCCTTGCGAAGTTTGACAACACCGTATTCAACACCATCAAAAACGGTCTGGGCGTCAGCATTGCGCAGCTGCCCAAGACTGTTCTGAAGCTTGTAATGAACGCGATCCCTGTGATCCTTCTGATCATCTCCCCCACCGGCGGCCCCATCGTTCTGCTGTTCGGTGTGGCACTTCCCGCATTTGCTTTTGCGAAGCTCTACAACAAGTACTTCCAGAAGCTTGAGGGAACCGTTCCCGAGGAGGAGAGAGAGGAAGAAGAGATCGAGGACGACGACAGAGTCTTCCATGATGAGCTGGATGCAGCTCTTCAGGACAAGGATTTCGGCGGTGACGGAAAGTAATTCCGGCTGTGGTTATTTCGTCAAAGGAAGCCAAAATAAGATCAATTTTTATGGTTATTTTTTATAAAAAAATATGCAAAAATTATTCAAAATGACCATATTTCCACAAGAAAATAGCATTTCATACAATGATATACAAAAATTTTGTGGAATATAAGCATGGTGAATATAACAGAAGTACTGTATAATCAATTTAGTGGATACCGACAGTGTATCCGTACTACCCTCACATTTGAAAGGAGTAACAAAGTAACATGGCAAGTTTAACTTTGAAGAACATCTACAAGATTTATCCCAACGGCTTCGAAGCAGTTAAGGATTTCAATCTTGAAATTGCAGACAAAGAGTTCATTATTTTCGTAGGTCCCTCCGGTTGTGGTAAGTCCACTACCCTTCGTATGATCGCAGGTCTGGAAGATATTTCCAAGGGTGATCTGTACATTGGCGACACTCGCGTTAATGATGTTGAGCCTAAGGACAGAGATATCGCAATGGTATTCCAGAACTACGCTCTGTATCCTCATATGACCGTATATGATAACATGGCATTCGGTCTTAAGTTAAGAAAGGTTCCCAAGGATGAGATCGACAAGCTGGTTAGAGAAGCAGCTAGAATCCTTGACCTTACCCATCTCCTTGATCGTAAGCCCAAGGCTCTGTCCGGTGGTCAGAGACAGCGTGTAGCTATGGGTCGTGCAATCGTTCGTGAGCCTAAGGTATTCCTTATGGATGAGCCTCTTTCCAACCTGGATGCTAAGCTCCGTGTACAGATGAGAATTGAGATCGCTAAGCTTCATCAGAGACTTGGCACCACCATCATCTATGTAACTCATGACCAGACCGAGGCTATGACTCTTGGTACCAGAATCGTAGTTATGAAGGACGGCGTTGTTCAGCAGGTTGATACCCCTCAGAATCTGTATGAGCAGCCTCAGAACCTGTTCGTAGCAGGCTTCATGGGATCTCCTCAGATGAACTTCCTGGATGCTCTTGTAGAGGTTGACGGCAGCGATGCTTACCTTTGCGTTAATAATAATAAGTTCAAGCTTCCTGCTTCCAAGGCTGCTAAGGTTATCGCTGGCGGTTACGCTGGTAAGACTGTTGTTATGGGTATCCGTCCTGAAGATATCTATGATGGCGGCGTAGTTCTTGCAGAAGCTGCTGCTGAGAGCGTATGTGACGCAAGCGTTAACGTATACGAGCTTCTTGGTGCTGAAGTATATCTGTATTTTGGATACGGCGATTACTCCATCACCGCTAGAGTTGATCCTCGTACCACCTCTAGACCCGGCGACCAGATCAAGTTCACCGTTGATCTTTCCAAGATCCATGTATTTGATAAGGAAACTGAGCTCGTTATTACCAACTAGTTCTAAAAATGGAAGGGTGCTGGCAACAGCACCCTTTTTTGTTAAGTAACCAGAAAAGAAGGTTGAAAAATGATTTCCGGACAGATTATTCAGAACAGTATTGATGAACTTCGCGCCATCACCAAGGTGGATATTGCGGTATTCGATCTGACGGGAGATGCAGTTGCATCCACAGCGGAGCAGCCGGATCTGCCTTCAGATATTATTACCGGCTTTGCGGCGTCTGCTGCAGACAGCCAGGTGATCGGCCCTCATCATCTTATGAAGATTCAGGATGAGGGAGAGCCCGCCTACGTGCTGGTAGCCACCGGCACAGGCGATGACACCTATATGATCGGCAAGATCGCGGTAAGCCAGCTGCAGAACCTCGTGATCGCCTACAAGGAGCGTTATGACCGCAACAGTTTTTATCAGAATCTGCTGCTTGACAATCTGCTGCTTGTGGATGTGTACAATCGCGCCAAGAAGCTGCGCATCGACGTCAATACTCCCCGCGTTATTTTCCTTGTGGAAATGAAGGAAAAAGACACCATGATCATGGAGCTCTTAAAGGGCATGTTCGATTCCCGCAGCGGTGATTACATCACTTCCGTGGATGAGAAGAATGTGATCCTGATCAAGAACGTGGAGGACGATGAGTCCAAGGAGCGTCTTGATGACATTGCCGTGACCATCGTCGATCTGGTAAATACAGAGGCAATGGCCAATGTCCGCGTATCTTACGGTACCGTGGTCCATGAGCTGAAGAACCTGTCCAAGTCCTACAAGGAGTCCATGATGGCTATGGATGTGGGCAAGATCTTCTATGAAGAGAAAAATGTAGTTCCCTACAGCATGCTGGGCATCGGCCGTCTGATCTACCAGCTGCCCGTGAATCTCTGCAAGATCTTCATCGAGGAGATCTTTGGAGACGAGTCCAACATGGAGATGGACGAGGAGACCATCAACACGCTGAACAAGTTCTTCGAGAACAATATGAATGTAGCGGAGACCTCCCGCAAGATGTTCCTGCACCGAAACACTCTGGTGTACCGCATTGAGAAGATCCAGAAGAGCATGGGTCTCGACCTTCGTAAGTTCGATGACGCGCTGACCTTCAAGATCGCTCTCATGGTCGTAAAATATATCAAGTACCTGGAGGAGCAGGAATAGGAAGCGCCGCAGGCGCGTGGATCGCTGCGAGTTTGCGGAGAGCGTGAGTGCTGTCCGAGGGCAGACTTCCGAGATATAAAAGATAAAAAAAGTCCCGAACTAAGTTCGGGACTTTTTGCATGCCAATATTTATACGCCCTCGCAGTCGAATGCGGGGATGAAGCTCTCCTCGGCGGTCTCGCCCTCCTGGAGAAAACCATTTTCGATGCCGATGCACTCGGCAAAATAAAGCACCTTGTCATACTCTTCGGCGGTAACCCTGCGCGAGAGATTGGGGAAGCGGGGATCGCTAATCAAAGGAGTGTACTGATTCATGATGCTGATGTAAATGCTGTCGCCGTAGGTCTCGTGCAGGTAGCGAAGCACCCGCTTGGAGTCGCCGGTGTGCTCGGGAAGGAGCAGGTGGCGCACGATCATGCCTTTTTTCATAAGGCCTGTGGCTTCATCGAAGACGGGCTCGCCCACCTGGCGGAACATCTCGCCGATGGCAGCCTTGGCCTTCTCAAAATAGTCCGGCGCATTGGAATAGCGGGCGCTCAATTCGGAGGAGCAGTATTTCATGTCGGGCAGGTAGATGTCCACCAGTCCGTCCAGTAATTTCAGAGTTTCGACCTCCTCGTAGGAGGAAGTGTTGTAGACGATGGGAATGTTAAGTCCCAGAGCCTTGGCCTCAGTCAGGGCCACGCAGATCTGCGGAACGAAATGTCCCGGGGTCACAAGATTGATATTGTTGGCGCCCTTTGCCTGCAGCTCTAAGAAGATCTCGGTCAGACGTGAGAGCGGAATGTCCTTGCCGGTCTCGCCGAGCGCGATGTTACGGTTCTGGCAGAAGACGCAGCGGAGACTGCAGCCTGAGAAAAAGACGGCTCCGGAACCTTCCTCACCCGAGATGCAGGGCTCCTCCCAGTAGTGCAGGGCGGCTCTGGCTGCGGCGAGGGATGCGGTCTGCCCGCAGTAGCCCACTTTTCCCGCGGTGCGGTCGACATGACACTGCCTGGGGCAGAGTGTGCAGTCCTTAAGCAGGGAATCTGCCCATTCGGTTGTATAGAGAAAAGTGTTGTCTTCTGACATGAATTACCTCGAGTGCAAAAGTCTTTCGCTGCCCACCGAAAAAGCAGCGGGCCTTCGGAAAGGACGTTGCGTGTTTCATAATTTAAAAACCGCATATGCAGGCAGCGACTCCACCCGGCGCCCTTACGGCACATGAAAGGTTCTGCTTAGTGCTGCTTTGTTCCCAACCTGACACGGTTCGCAGATTCTCATTGCGTAAGACCGAATTTCAACATCGCTGCCGACATATACGGCTTTATTAGTGTATCGGTTTCTTCAGGCTTTGTCAAGAGCGGCCACCTCTTTTTCTGCCTTGAGGCGCACCCTTAGCTCCGCAAAAAAGGTCTTTAACATGGTGCTGCACTCCTCCTCGAGAATGCCGCCGGTGACCTTGACCTGGTGGTTGAACTCTGGCATATCCAGGAGATTCAGAATGGAACCTGCGCAGCCGGCCTTGGGGTTCATGCAGCCCATGACCACCTCGGGGATACGCGCCTGAACGATGGCACCCGCGCACATCTGGCAGGGCTCCAGGGTCACATAGAGGGTACATTCCTCCAGACGCCAGTCGCGCATCACGCGGCTTGCCTTGCGGATGGCTGTGATCTCTGCGTGGGAAAGCGTATTCTTGTCGGTCTTGCGGCGGTTGTAGCCGCGGCCGATGATCTTGCCCTGATAGACGATGACGCAGCCGATGGGCACCTCGCCCAAGGCATAAGCCTTCCTTGCAAGCTTGATCGCTTCCTTCATGTATTTTTCCTGAACATTCTTGATAACTGCCATGAGGAATTCTCCTGCGAAAAATCTATAGTTGAAATATACCACGGGAGGGCTGTGTTTGTCCATATGATGCGCGCCGTAAGAATCCCGGGCTAAAGCGGATACATGTACCGAACGGAAGGTTATGTGGGCAGCCGGCGCGCCGAAGCGGTACGCATGTGCTTGCTCTGTGCGCCTGACGCGGACATTTTCGCTCGATAATACTTGCAAAACAGACACAAGGTAGTGTAGAATTATACGTGCTTTCGGCAGAAAAGAGGACATCATGAAGAAGAAATACAGTCTCATCGGAGACAGAGCATTTTACAAAACAGTACTTACCGTGGCAGTGCCCATGATGATCCAGAACGGTATCACCAATTTTGTGGGCCTGCTTGACAATATTATGATCGGACGTGTGGGAACCGAGCAGATGTCCGGTATCGCCATCGTCAACCAGCTCCTGCTGGTGTTTAATCTTGCGATCTTCGGAGCGATCTCCGGCGCGGGAATTTTTGGCGCGCAGTTTTTCGGCTGCGGCGATCACAAGGGCGTGCGCCATACCTTCCGCTTCAAGACAATCATCTGCCTGCTGATCGTTCTCGGCAGTGTTGCGGTGTTCCTGGGCTTCGGCGATTCGCTGATCAGGCTCTACCTGCACGGCGAAGGTACGACCGAGGCTGTGGAAGCGACGCTTCACTACGGCAAGGTCTATCTGGAGGTCATGCTTCTGGGACTGCTTCCCTTCGGAGTGGAGGCCGTCTATACCAGCACGCTGCGTGAGTGCGGCGAGACCATGGTACCCATGCGTGCCGGCATCATCGCAGTATTTGTGAACCTTGTTTTTAACTATCTGCTGATCTTCGGCAACTTCGGCTTCCCCGAGATGGGCGTTGCAGGTGCGGCATGGGCGACCGTGCTCTCCAGATACGTGCAGATGTTCATTGTAATATTCTGGACCCACAGACATACCGATAAGATGATCTTTGCGCAGGGAGTGTACAGCTCCCTGAAGGTACCCGCTGCACTGACCGGCAAGATCGTCCTGAGAGGAACGCCCCTGGTGGTCAACGAGATGCTTTGGGCCGCGGGAATGGCTACGCTGATGCAGTGTTACTCCGTGCGAAGCCTTGACGCTGTGGCGGCGCTCAATATTTCGGGCACCATCACCAACCTGTTCAATATCGTCTTCTGGGCTATGGGAAATGCCATCGCGATCATGGTCGGCCAGCTTCTGGGCGCAGGCAAAATGGAGGAGGCCAGGGACACCGATTACAAGCTCATCGCTTTTTCTGTGTTCTCCTGCGTATTTATCGGAGGCCTGCTCGTTCTGCTGGCACCTCTCTTCCCCATGCTCTACAATACCTCCTTTGAGGTAAAACACCTTGCGGCCAGATTCATCCGCGTGGCGGCGTGCTGTATGCCTATCGCAGCCTTCATTCACGCATCCTATTTTACATTGAGGAGCGGCGGCAAGACGGTCATCACCTTCCTGTTCGACAGCGTGTACATGTGGGTAGTAAGCATTCCGCTGGCATTTGTACTTAGCAGATACACCTCGATCCCCGTGGTGCCTCTCTATATGTGCTGCCAGCTCATCGATCTGATCAAGTGCGCAGTGGGCTTCGTCCTTGTAAAAAAAGGCGTCTGGATCAACAATATCGTGGCATCCGACAGAGAAGAATAATTTTAAGCATACGAAAAGGGACCTCATACAGAGGTCCCTTTTTTGCGAGCGGAGAGCATGGGATTCGAACCCACGGTGCCTTTCGGCACACGGCTTTTCGAGAGCCGCACCTTAAACCACTCGGACAACTCTCCGGACCTATTTATTTTATTAAAAAAGTCTCTTTTTGACAAGGCGTAAGATTCATTTTGCAGAAAAAGCATTGAAATTCTTCCCTGATAAGTTGTGCCGAAAAGGGTTTTAGAGTATAATATAAACAGGATACCACGCTTATGCCGCAGGGGGCGGAATGAGCGTAAGACCCTATAAAAACAGTAAAATGACACGACCCAGACGTCGGAACGGAGGAGCACATGAAGAGAATCGGTATGCTGACAAGCGGCGGCGACTGCCAGGCTTTAAACGCAGCAATGAGAGGTGTTGTCAAGACCCTCGCAAACAGTAAGACAGAGGTGGAAGTCTACGGATTTCTGGATGGCTACAAGGGACTGATCTACGGTAATTTCACCATGCTGACCGGCAAGGACTTCTCCGGAATCCTGACCAAGGGCGGCACTATCCTGGGAAGTTCCCGTACTCCTTTCAAGACCATCAGAGAGCCCGATGCCAACGGCCTTGACAAGGTTGAGGCTATGAAGCACAACTACTACAAGCTGAAGCTGGACTGCCTTGTTATCTTAGGCGGCAACGGTACCCACAAGACCGCTAACCTGCTTCGTGAGGAAGGCCTCAATGTAGTTACTCTTCCCAAGACTATTGATAATGACCTCTGGGGAACCGATATGACCTTCGGCTTCCAGAGTGCTGTTGATATCGCAACCAATGCCATCGACTGCATCCACACCACCGCAGCTTCCCACGGCCGTGTCTTCATCGTTGAGATCATGGGCCACAAGGTAGGCTGGCTGCCTCTGAACGCAGGTATGGCAGGCGGCGCAGATATCATTCTGCTTCCCGAGATCCCTTACGATATCAACAAGGTGATCGAGAAGATCGAGCAGCGCGACAAGGATGGCTGCCGCTTCACCATCATCGCAGTTGCAGAGGGTGCTATCTCCAAGGAGGACGCAGCCCTTTCCAAGAAGGAATTCAAAGAGAAGCGCAAGAACTACGCATATCCTTCCGTTTCCTATGAGATCGCAGCTCAGATCCAGGAGAAGACCGGAAGAGAGATCCGTGTTACCGTTCCCGGACATACCCAGCGCGGCGGAAGCCCCTGCCCTTACGATCGTGTATTTGCTAGCAGACTCGGTTCTGAAGCAGGTAAGCTGATCTTAGACGGCGAGTACGGTTTCATGGTAGGCTACAAGAACAGAGAGATCGTTCGCGTGCCTCTTGAGGAAGTTGCCGGCAAGCTGAAGATGGTATCACCCGATTCTTCCATCGTTAAGGAAGCTAAGCTCCTTGGCATCAGCTTCGGTGACTAATGACAGACGTGAGAGGTTGTTAACATGTCATATACAGCGCTATACCGAAAGTTCCGCCCGGACAGCTTTGCGGATGTCAAGGGACAGGATCATATTGTGACGACTCTGAAGAATCAGCTGAAGGCGGATCGAATCGGACATGCGTATCTTTTTACCGGAACCAGAGGAACCGGTAAGACAACGGTGGCGAAGATCTTTGCCAAAACAGTGAATTGCGAGAACCCCACAGAGGATGGCCCCTGTGGGGGCTGTCGTATCTGCAGAGCCATTGCTGCAGGTGCCAGCATGAATGTTATAGAGATCGATGCCGCATCCAACAACGGTGTCGACAATATCCGCGAGATCGTGGAGGAGGTCTCCTACTCTCCCGCGGAAGGCAAGTACAAGGTCTATATCATCGACGAGGTGCACATGCTCTCCATCGGAGCGTTCAATGCCCTCTTAAAGACCTTGGAAGAGCCCCCGTCCTACGTAATTTTTATTCTGGCTACCACGGAGGTGAACAAGCTTCCCATCACCATCCTCTCCAGGTGCCAGAGATATGATTTTAAGCGCATCTCCATCGATACCATCACCGAGCGCATGCAGGAGCTGGTTGAAAAAGAGGGCGCAAATGTTGAGCGCAGAGCCCTGCAGTACATCGCCAAGACGGCGGACGGTTCCATGCGAGACGCACTGAGCCTCCTGGACCAGTGCCTGGCCTTCAACCTGGGCGGCACATTGACCTACGACAAGACCCTTGAGGTGCTTGGCGCGGTGGACACAGAGGTGTTCAGCAGACTGCTTCGCGCAGTGCTCGACAGAGATGTGATCGGCGCGGTGACACTCCTCGAGGAGGTCATCATGCAGGGAAGAGAACTGAATCAGTTTGTGAACGATTTTACCTGGTATCTGCGCAATCTTCTCCTGGTGAAGTCTTCGGACGGTCTGGAGGACGTCATCGATATGTCCACGGACAATCTGGCGAGACTGAAGGAGGAGGCACGCCTGGTGGATACGGACCGCGTTGTGCGCTACATCCGTATTTTCTCGGAACTGTCCGGACAGCTGAAATTTGCTTCCCAGAAGCGCATCATGGTGGAGATCGCACTGATCAAGCTGTGCAAGCCCGACATGGAGACGGACAACGAGAGCATGCTCGACAGGATCCGTCAGGTGGAGGATAAGCTGGAGAACGGCGATTTTGTCGTGCAGGCAGCGAGTGCTCCCGCGGCAAAAGAGGCTGCACCTGTGGTGAACAGACCTCCCGTGCCCAAGGCGGTACCCGAGGATGTGAAGAGGATCGTGGGCAGCTGGCCTTCCATCGTTGGCAATGCCGAGAATCCCATGAGACTTTATCTGAAGAACGCCCACCTTTCCCTAAACGGTGACAACAGACTGCTTGTGGTGCTGGAGGACGGCCCCGCATCGGACTATTTCAACCAGCATGAGGAGAATAGACGGCAGCTTGAGAATCTGCTGGCCGATTTTTCCGGCAAAGAGGTGGCGGTGGATCTGCAGACCGTGAACAACAGGACAGATTTTGAACGCAATTATGTGGATCTGTCGGGTCTCATCAACATGGAGATCGAGGAAGAAGAATAAACACGAAATAAGCATCGCAGACCGATGTTTAACATAAAGATTGGAGGAACGATTATGGCAAAGCACGGAGGATTTCCCGGAGGCGGAATGCCCGGCAATATGAGTAATCTGATGAAGCAGGCACAGAGAATGCAGCGTCAGATGGAAGAAGGACAGAAGGAACTGGAGACCAAGGAGTTCACAGCGGCAGCAGGCGGCGGCGCAGTAGAAGTGACCGTTACCGGCAAGAAGCAGATCGTATCTGTGAAGCTGGCTGAGGAAGTGGTAGATCCCGACGATATCGAGATGCTGCAGGATCTGATCGTTGCAGCAACCAACGAGGCGCTCAAGCAGGCTGAGGAAGCAGGCAGCGCACTGATGGGCAAGATGACCGGCGGCTTCGGCGGAGGCTTTCCCTTCTAATGGAACTTTACAGCGGACATATCAATAAATTGATAGATGAGCTGGCTGCACTGCCCGGAATCGGCGGCAAATCGGCCCAGAGACTGGCTTTTCACCTGATCAACATGCCGGCGGACAAGGTCAACAGACTGGCCAATGTGATCATGGACGCCAAGGCCAATGTGCGCTACTGCAGGGAATGTTTTACCCTGACAGACAGCGACGTGTGCCCGGTCTGCAGCAATCCCAAGCGCAATCACAGAGTGATCATGGTGGTGGAGAACACCAGAGACCTGGCGGCCTATGAGAAGACCGGCAAGTACGAGGGCGTCTACCATGTGCTGCAGGGAGCGATCTCTCCCATGCTGGGCATCGGCCCTATGGACATCAAGCTGAAGGAGCTGATGGAGCGCCTGCAGGGGGATGTGGAAGAGGTGATCATTGCAACCAACTCAAGCCTTGAGGGCGAGACCACAGCGATGTACATCAGCAAGCTGATCAAGCCCACAGGCATCCGTGTCACCAGGATCGCCAGCGGTGTTCCCGTGGGCGGAGACCTGGAATACATCGACGAAGTGACTCTGCTGCGTGCACTGGACGGCAGAGTAGAATTATAAAAAACAGGCATAAGGAGAAAAAAGATGGCAGAAAAAACTTTATTCGGCAAAACAGCTGACGGCAGAGAGGTGTCTCTTTACACCCTGAAGAATGCCAATGGCATGCAGGCAGTACTCACCGATTTCGGCGCAATTATCGTACGCCTCTTGGTTCCCGGCAAGGACGGCGAGCTTGACGACGTAGTACTCGGCTATGACAAGGTATCCGATTACGAAGTGAACAATCCTTTCTTCGGCGCAGTGATCGGTCCCAGCGCGAACCGTATCGGCGGCGCATCCTTCGAGATCGACGGTGTTACCTACAACATCGACGTAAACGATGGCGTCAACAATCTTCACAGCCACATTCAGAAGGGCTACCACAAGCTTATCTGGGATGCAGAGTGCGGCGACAACTCCGTAACCTTCACCCTTGCAGATACCGACGGCAACTTAGGTTTCCCCGGCAACAAGAAGACCGGCGTTACCTACACCCTGACCGATGACAACGCTCTTGAGCTTCACTATCATGCATGCAGCGATAAGAAGACCATTCTCAACCTGACCAACCACACCTATTTTAACCTCGACGGTCAGTTCGGCGGCAGCATCGAGGGACATGAGCTTCAGCTTCTGGCTTCCAACTACACTCCCGTTGTGGCAGGTGCTATCCCTACCGGCGAGATCGCTCCCGTAGCAGGCACTCCCATGGACTTCACCGCACCCAAGGTGATCGGCCTTGAGATCGGCGCAGATTTCGAGCAGTTAAAGCTCACCGGCGGTTATGACCACAACTGGGTGATCGACAACTGGGACGGTTCCCTTCGCCAGTTCGCACAGGTCAAGGGCCCCAAGACCGGCAGAATCATGAAGGCTTACACCACTCTTCCCGGCGTTCAGTTCTATGCAGGCAACGCTGTAAGAGTTCACGAGGGCAAGGCTCCTTATGCTAAGAGAAGCGGTATGTGCTTAGAGACTCAGTACTATCCCGATTCCATCCATCAGAGCGAGTTCCCTTCCTGTGTATTCGGCGAGGACAAGGAGTATGACTCCGTAACCGTATATCGCTTCGAATAATCGCAGTCATATATGAGGCCTCCCACTCTTTTTTCCCGGTTGTCGAGAGAGGAGAGCGGGAGGTTTTTTGTGAAAAAAATTACCCGAAAAGTCCTTAGTTGTGATATGATAAAAGATACGGACCGAGTGGCCGCAATGTCCCTTAAGAGAGTGGAGCGATAACACAAGCATGGCAGAGATCAAGAACTACCAAAAGGAAAAAGAAAAAAGACAGAAGAAGCAGCCTGATTTTCAGCAGAGGATCAGACGCCACAGACTGAACGGTCTCTACAGAGTGCTGGCAGTGCTCGGCGTGATCGCGTTGATCCTTCTGATCGTATGGCTGCAGTATACAAGACATGTCTATACGGATTTTGATGTGCTCTCAAGCGACACCCATGTGAAGTCGGAGGACACCAGAGATTTAAGGCTCGGCGAGGCAGTTCTCTCCTACGGCAAGGACGGTGCCCACTGCACTAACGCCAAGGGAACCGTGACCTGGAACCAGACCTACGAGATCCAGGACATCAAGCTTGCGACCTGCGGAAATGCGGTGGCCATCGCAGACTACAACGGACGAAGCATCTACGTGCAGAACGCAGATAAGGTTCTCGGAACCGTGAATACCAGCATGCCCATCAAGAACCTGACCGTTTCGGCAGGCGGAGAGGTGACGGCGGTGCTTGAGGACTCCGATACCACAAGGATCGAGACCTATGCGCCCGACGGAAGACAGCTCTACACAGGACAGACTCACATGCAGAACAGCGGCTACCCCGCAGCTGTCAGCTTATCTCCGAACGGAGACCTCCTGGCGGTCAGCTACATCTATGTGGACGCGGGCGTGCTGAAGACCAACATTGCCTTCTACAATTTCGGACCGGTCGGTGCCAACCAGAGTGACCACCTGGTGGGAGCCCACTCCTACGTTGACCTGGTGGTGCCCGAGATCCACTTTATGAACGATTCCGTTGCCTTCGCGGTTGCCGACAGCCGACTGATGTTCTACGAGGGCAGCCAGAAGCCCGTTTCCATCAGCGAACATCTCTACGACAGAGAGATCCGCTCTGTTTTTTACAGCGATAAATATGTGGGACTGGTATTCTCATCGGATGCGGCGGATTACCGCTACATGATGAAGGTCTACGGCACAAACGGCAGCCTGGTGGATACCTTCTACTTTGACCTGGACTACAGAGATATTGTTTTCACCGAGAAGAACTTCATTATATATAATGAAGAAGTCGTAAGCATCATGACCTACGGCGGCGTTGAGAAGTTCAACGGAAGTCTGGATCGTCCCATCAGACTGATCGTTCCCACACAGTCCGCATTCCGCTACCTGGTTGTGACCGATGAGTCCATTGACACCGTACAGTTGAAATAATAGGAGAAGAAAAAATGAATTTACTGGTAATCGTAGTACTGATCATCCTGGCTTTTGAGATCGCGCAGGGTTATAAAAGAGGTATGGTCCGCGAGGTGCTTTCCTTCCTGTCCCTCATTCTGATGTGCTTCTTTATCGCACTGGTTGCGAGCGGCATCAACAAATATTTCAAGGGCTCCGTGGGCGGCGTGATCATCGTGCTGTTCCTGCTGTCCGTTCTCGGCGTCGTGCGTCATCTGCTGCGCCTGGCCTTCTTCCCCTTAAAGATCGTATCCAAGCTTCCCATCGTAAGCTGGGCCGACAAGCTCTTAGGCGCTGTTGCCGGCGTGCTTGAGACAGTCTTCATCGTATGGATCGTTTACGCACTGGTAATGCTCTTCGATCTTGGCATGATCGGCGAGATGATCATCGATTGCACACAGGGCAATGCGATCCTGTCATGGCTCTACGCCAACAACTGGCTGGCATATTTCCTGCAGGCCATTCACGCTAAGATGAGCTTCCTGCCTCTGTAATACGGTGTTTGGCCGAAAAATGGCAAAAGGCAATTGACATTCAAAAAAGATAATGCTATGATAAAAGTCCACCGCGAAATCACGCGTGTGGCTGAACAGCAAAAAAGTTTTGGAAAGTTCAGTAAACGTGTTGACAAGGGTCACGACCTGTGATAAGATAAACAAGTTGTCGCGAATGACAACACAAAATGTACCTTGACAAATAAACAGCAATGCAACCCTGAAAATTCTTTAAAAAAATGGTTCGTCTCGAACCATTCGGCGCGAGAGCGCAGAGAAAATTCAGAGAACAGACGAGTGAGAGAGATCTCATGAGTCAACCTAAAAACAGTAAATAATTCGGAAGAATTAGAAAGCCAGATTTAGTTTTGGCAGGAACAAATTTCAACATGAGAGTTTGATCCTGGCT
>JAZULD010000035.1:0-12920 GCA_045643625.1 Acetatifactor sp.
CGTGGCTCCATGGAGGAAGCCCGCGGCGGTAAGCGGACCTGCGAACAGGTGCTTACTTTTGACGAGGCACAGTCAGGCAAGCGCTTCACCGAAGGCGGTTTCGGCGGATCTTACGGCGCGCAGGGCGGCCGCTACAACAACGGCGGTGCGCAGGGAGGCTCTTACGGAGCACAGAACAGCCGCTACAATAACGGCACACAGGGCAATTCTTACGGTGCGCAGGGCAGCTACAACAATGCGGCACAGGGCGCGGCAAATAACCGGAACAGCGGCAAGGCAGGCATCCCTTCCGGTCTGTGGATCCGTTTTGCGGACGTGGCAAGCTATGCGGCAAGAGAGAAGGAACTGCTCGATGCGATCGCCGACTCCGACGGCAGCGATGACGTAGTCATCTACATCTGCGATCCCAAGGCTATCAAGGTATTGCCTCCCAATCGCAGAGTCCTGGCCGATGAAGCACTGAAAAACCGTCTTACCAAACTCTTTGGCGAAGGAAATGTGCAGATCAGAGGGTAAAATATCTGTTTAAACTATTGAAAAGCGAGTGGAAATAGATTACAATATCAAACTGAATTAGTTTTTTCGCATCAGGAGGTAATGACGTGGAAAAGGAAATTAAGACAATCGGTGTATTGACAAGCGGCGGTGATGCACCTGGCATGAACGCGGCAATTCGTTCCGTTGTTCGTTGTGCGCTTGCCAAAGGACTTAAAGTTAAAGGTATTAAGAAGGGCTATCAGGGCCTTTTAAATGAAGAGATCGAGGATCTGGACAGCAGAAGCGTGTCCGATATTTTACAGCGCGGCGGTACTATCTTAGGTACAGCAAGATGCCTGGAGTTCAAGACTCCCGAAGGTCAGCAGAAGGGCGCTGAGATCTGCAGAAAGCACGGTATCGACGGTATCGTAGTTATCGGCGGGGACGGTTCCTACCGCGGTGCACAGGCTCTTTCCAGACTGGGCATCAACACCATCGGACTTCCCGGAACCATCGACCTTGATATCTCCTGTTCCGATTACACCATCGGTTTCGATACTGCTGTAAACACTGCGATCCAGGCAATCGACAAGGTTAAGGATACTTCCTCCTCCCACGAGAGATGCAGTATCATCGAGGTTATGGGCCGTGACGCAGGATACATTGCGCTCTGGTGCGGTATCGCAAACGGTGCTGAGGATATTCTGATCCCCGAGAAGTATGACTTCAACGAGCAGCAGATCATCAACAACATCATCGACAGCCGTAAGAAGGGCAAGACCCATCACATCATCATCAATGCTGAGGGTATCGGACATTCCGTATCCATGGCAAAGAGAATCGAAGCTGCAACCGGTATCGAGACCCGTGCAACCATCTTAGGTTACATGCAGCGCGGCGGAAGACCCAGCGCAAAGGACAGATACATTGCGTCCATCATGGGTTCCTATGCAGTTGATATCCTGGCAGAGGGTAAGACCAACCGCGTTGTCGGTTATGTTAAGGGTCAGTATGTAGACTACGACATCGAGGAAGCGCTGCATATGGAGAAGCACATCGATGAGTACGAGTACAAGGTAGCACATTTACTGTCCTACTAAGAGAAGAAGTTGTTTTAAGCGGCTATCCCCTTCCTGCGAAGGGTATAACCGCTTTTTCTTCATAATTTTTCTGTGTCGATTCGGTTGGACGCATGTACCGGAGAGAAGCGATCCGCGAGCGATTCGGTCGGTCCCGGAGGAGGTCCTTTACGGAATGCTCCGAACGCACCGGCAGTTTTTTTGAGAAAAAAGGAGCAAAAAATGATCACCAGCAGTTCAAACAGCAGAGTCAAACAGGTCATCGCCTGGACGACGAAGGCAAGGGAACGTAGGAAGGATAAGGTTTTTATCGCAGAGGGCATCAAGATGTTCACAGAGGCGCCTGTTAAGCTTGTGCGCGAGGTCTATGTGTCTGAATCCCTTCTTAAGAAGCTTCCCGAGGAGAGCGAAGAATTTCGTGACAAACTGAATGTGACAGGGTATGAAACCGTTTCCGATGAGGTCTTTGCCAAGATGTCGGACACTCTGACACCCCAGGGAATCCTCTCCGTGCTGACGCAGCCCTCTTATACTATGGAGGAGCTGCTTGACGAGGAGAATCCGCTTCTTGTGCTGCTTGAGGACCTGCAGGACCCCGGCAATCTGGGAACCATTCTGCGTACCGGAGAGGGCGCGGGAGTAACCGGCGTCATCATGACCGGCGGCTGTGTGGACCTGTTTAATCCCAAGGTGGTCCGTTCCACCATGGGATCACTGTTTCGCGTCAAATTCTGCGTGGCAGAGGACTTAAAAGAGGTGCTGCCCGTGCTCCATGAGAAGGGCATCAACACCTACGCGGCGCACTTGAAGGGTGAGAATTATTACGAGCAATTTCAGTTCAACAAGCCCACGGCCTTCCTGATCGGCAACGAGGGCAACGGACTGAAGAAGGAGACTGCGGACCTGGCAGGTTCCTATCTGAAGATCCCTATGGAGGGACAACTGGAATCCCTGAACGCAGCGGTCGCGACCGCAGTGCTTCTGTACGAGGCGCACAGACAGAGACATCTGTAAGTAAAGGTGCAGCCGAAGAGGCAGGCTCGGAGGGCATGAGCCCGGATGTGGACGAAGAGGTTTGTTTACAGCACACAGGCTGCAGGGCACCTTCGCCGGAACAGACAGCAACAATAATTTGAAATATTCGATGAATAGAGAAACGTCAGGAGCACAGCTCCGGAAAGGACAGAATATGAAGATCGGTTTTATCGGACTCGGTAATATGGCCACAGCAATGATCGGCGGCATGCTGAAGAAGCAGGCGGCGGAGGCTTCCGACATCATCGGCAGCGCTAAGACAGAGGCTACCGTGCAGGCAGTTGCGGCACAGTACGGTATCGTGGCAGCAAAGGACAACAAAGAGGTGGCAGAGGCATCTGACATTCTCTTCCTGGCAGTGAAGCCACAGATGTTCCCTCCCATCATGGAGGAGATCAGAGACAGCATCCGCAAGGAGACCGTGGTCGTCAGCATCGCGGCAGGCAGAACACTTTCTTATCTGAAGGAAGCGCTGGGCGAGGACCGCAAGCTGGTTCGCTGCATGCCCAACACCCCCGCACTTGTGCTTGAGGGCTGCACCGGCGTGTGTGCGGCAGAGACCGTAAGCGAGGAGGAACTTGCACAGGTACTTGACCTGCTTCGCTCCTTCGGTACCGCCAACGTGGTGCCCGAGAAGCTTATGGACGTAGTGATCGGTGTCAGCGGCAGCTCACCTGCTTATGTTTTTATGTTCATCGAGGCAATGGCAGATGCTGCAGTGGCTGAGGGCATGCCCCGCAAGCAGGCTTATGAGTTCGCGGCACAGGCAGTTCTCGGCAGCGCCAAGATGGTGCTCGAGACCGGACGTCACCCCGGCGAGCTTAAGGATATGGTATGTTCCCCCGCAGGAACCACCATTCGTGCGGTACAGACTCTGGAGGAGAAGGGCTTCCGCGGCGCAGTGATCGACGGCGTCATCTCCTGTATCGAAACCGCGAAAAACCTTTAAAATCAGGGCTTTTCGACCCTGAGAATTGGTGGGTTGACAAAAATTTAGGCTTCTGTTATTATTAATTTCGTGATAAATGTAACACTTTCGTAACAAATAGGCCACAAAACTGATACAATTACAAGATATAGTGGTCATTTGGAGAGTGGATGCGCTTATCATGTGATAGGAGTTTTAATAATGAACAGAAGCACAAGATTGCTTCAGGTGCTTGCAGGTATGGTGATCTGTATCGCAGCGGTAATGTCCAACGGAATGACCGCACAGGCAGCCAAGGGCAATCAGAATTATTTAAACGGACTCAACGGCGGTATTGCTGTCGTGATCGATCCCTCCGCGCAGGGTGCTGCGGATGCCATTGATGCGACTGCGAAGAAGTTGAATCTTACAGAGGATCTCGGAGAGAACTCCACTTTGGTCATGGCCAATGTAAAGGCTTCTCTGAATCTGAGAGACGTTCCCGACAGTAAGGGCAAGAAGATCGGCAAGCTCTACAAGGACTGCGGCGGCACCATCCTGGAACGCAGGGATGGTTGGACCAAGCTCCAGTCCGGCAATGCGATCGGCTGGGCCAAGGACGATTACCTCTTTTTCGGTAAAGAGGCAAGAGAACTGGCTGACAGCGTGGGCAAGATGGTAGCGATCATGGACTCCGCGATGAGAGTTCGCACCGCTCCCGGCATGGACGCAGATGTAATCGGACTGCTCCCTCAGGGCGAGATCGCAGATGTACTTGACAATTCCGACCCCAACTGGATCTGCATCGACTACGAAGGCAGCGACGCTTACGTGGCAGCAGGTTATGTGACGGTCGATTTCAGAATCGACTTTGGCGAGACCAACGCGGAGATCAAGGCAAGAGAAGATGCCGAGAGAGAAGCGAAGCGCCATGTCAACTACGGACAGTATACCACTGACGCAGACACCACCCTTCTCCTTGCGGCACTGATCCAGTGTGAGGCAGGCGGCGAGAGCTATGAGGGTCAGGTTGCAGTCGGCTCCGTAGTTATGAACCGAGTTCGAAGCGCAGCATACCCCAACTCCATCCACGGTGTTATCTACGCATCCGGACAGTTTACCCCCGCCGCTAACGGCAAGGTAAACAGAGTATATGAATCAGGCAAGATCAACGCAAGCTGCGTAAAGGCAGCAGAGGAAGTACTCGCAGGAACCTCCAACGTAGGCGATCTGACACACTTCCGCCGCAACAACGGCCGTGCGGGTCTCGTGATCGGAAATCATGTATTCTATTAAGTAAAAAAACATACCGAAACGTACAAAGGACATCCTGCAGAACAGGGTGTCCTTTTTTTACCCTGTAAAGTGCACGCAGATGACACATTACAGAGATGTATCGTGCGGAAAAATTCATTGCGGCAATACGCCGGCTGTAGTAAACTGATAGCATAAGTTAAGGGAGCGGCAAGCTCTCGGAAAGGAGTTGTATCAAACATGAATGAGATGATATGCTGGCTGGCGATATTGATCCTCTCTATTATAGTTGAGATCATATCACTGGGACTTACATCGATCTGGTTCGCCGGCGGCGCGCTGATCGCTTTTATCGCAGCTGCACTTCATGCACCTGTGTGGCTTCAGGTCATCCTGTTCCTGGTTGTTACGATCGTCCTCCTTATCTTCACAAGGCCCGTTGCGGTCAAGTATTTCAACAAGAACCGTGTTCGCACCAATGTGGAGAGCGTTGTAGGTCGTCAGGCTATCGTTACCGCCACGATCGACAATCTGAAGGGGACCGGTCAGGTAACCATCGGTGGTCAGGAGTGGAGCGCAAGAAGCGCCGACGACAAGGTGATCTTAGAGGTCGGCAGCGTGGTAAATGTTCATGAGGTAAGCGGTGTAAAGGTCATCGTTTCCCTGAACGAAGGCGTAGACGCGTAACCGCAGGCAGACACAGTTGACGCGGCAGGGCCGCACAGTTTAGTGAGCACCCGGCAGGGTGCGGAAAGGAATCATATGCCTTATATTATTTTAATTTTAGTGTTATTCGCACTTCTTATCTTAATTCGCTGTATCAACATCGTTCCCCAGGCAAAGGCTTTCGTTGTTGAGCGACTCGGCGCTTACCAGAGCACCTGGTCGGTAGGTTTTCACATCAAGATGCCCTTCATCGATAAGATCGCAAGAAGAGTAAACTTAAAGGAGCAGGTCGCTGACTTCCCCCCTCAGCCCGTAATCACCAAGGATAACGTTACCATGAGAATCGATACCGTTGTCTTCTATCAGATCACCGACCCCAAGCTTTACACCTACGGTGTTGAGAATCCTATGATGGCGATCGAGAATCTGACCGCTACCACCCTTCGTAACATCATCGGTGACCTGGAGCTGGACCAGACCCTTACCTCCCGTGAGACCATCAATACCAAGATGCGCGCAGCACTTGATATCGCAACCGATCCCTGGGGCATCAAGGTCAACCGTGTTGAGTTAAAGAACATCATCCCTCCCGCAGAGATCCAGAACGCAATGGAGAAGCAGATGAAGGCAGAGCGTGAGAGACGTGAAG
The DNA here is from genome assembly GCA_045643625.1 of Acetatifactor sp. GTDB lineage: Bacteria > Bacillota > Clostridia > Lachnospirales > Lachnospiraceae > Acetatifactor. Next base: position 6,068 of record JAZULD010000035.1, read on the forward strand.
CTGTAACCCGTGCAGAAGGTGAAAAGAAGGCCAACGTCCTGGTTGCTGAAGGTGAAAAGGAATCCGCAATTCTTCGTGCAGAGGCTGAGAAGCAGTCCGCTATCCTCCGTGCAGAGGCACAGAAGGAGAAGATGATCCGCGAGGCAGAAGGTGAAGCTGAGGCAATTCTCAAGGTTCAGCAGGCACATGCAGACGGTATCCGCATGCTGAAGGAAGCAGGCGCTGACGAGGCAGTATTAAAGATCAAGAGCCTGGAAGCATTCGAAAAGGTTGCAGACGGACAGGCAACCACCATCCTTCTTCCCGCAGAACTGCAGGGCATCGCAAGCATCGGCGCAGCACTGAAGGAAACCACCAAGTAATTTTTATACAGAGTATTACAAAGCAGCAAGAGCCGGCCCCCTCGCGGGGGTCGGTTTTTTGCAGGAAAAAAACCTGAAAAAGCCTTTAAATAAGCGTTTTTCTTGAAATGCCCGGATGAATTTGTTATAATAGATGCATTCTTTCCAAAAAACCATGTAATAATATGCAAAACAGAGCGAAACAACGCAAAATATAACAGGAGGCACCACAATGAGTTTAAAAGGACGCGACTTTTTAAAGTTACTTGATTATTCACAGGAAGAGATCGTTGAGTTACTCGACCTCGCAGCATTACTGAAGGACAAGAAGAAAAAGGGTATCCCCATGGACGTTCTGCGCGGCAAGAACATCGCGCTGATCTTCGAGAAGACCAGCACACGTACCCGCTGCTCCTTCGAGATCGCTGCACATGACCTCGGTATGGGCTGCACCTACCTTGATCCTTCAGGCTCCCAGGTGGGCAAGAAGGAGAGCATCGCAGACACCGCAAGAGTTCTTGCAGGCATGTTCGACGGTATCGTGTACCGCGGCTATGAGCAGACCATCGTTGAGGAGCTCGCAGAGTACTCCAAGGTTTCTGTATGGAACGGTCTGACCAACGAATTCCACCCTACCCAGATGCTTGCAGACCTTCTTACCATTCGTGAGCATTTCGGTTACGTTAAGGGCATCAAGCTGACCTACATGGGCGACGCCCGCTACAATATGGCCAATTCCCTGATGGTTACCTGCGCAAAGATGGGCATGCACTTCGTAGCATGCAGCTCCCCCAAGTACTTCCCCGATCCCGCACTGGTTGAGCAGTGCCGCGAGATCGCAGCAGTTTCCGGCGGCAGCATCACCCTGACCGACGATGTGAAGGCGGGTACCGCAGGCGCCAACGTTATCTACACCGATGTCTGGGTATCCATGGGCGAGCCCGACGAGGTGTGGAAGGAGCGTATCTCAGAGCTTCTTCCTTACCAGGTAAACAAGGCAGCAATGGACAATGCGGACGAGAACGCTATTTTCCTTCACTGCCTGCCCGCTTTCCACGACTTAAAGACCAAGATCGGCAAGGACATCTACGATCGCTTCGGCCTCTGCGAACTGGAGGTTACCGACGAGGTATTCGAGTCCGAGAAGTCACTTGTTTTTGAAGAGGCAGAGAACAGAATGCACACCATCAAGGCAGTCGTAGCAGCGACCCTCGGTGCTGAATTCTAAGACGCGGAAGGAATCACATGAAGTCAAAGATCATTACCCTTCTTCGAAGCAGAGGCGATTATGTCTCCGGACAGGAGCTCTGCGAATCTTTCGGCGTATCCCGCACAGCGGTCTGGAAGGCCATGGGACAGCTGAAAAAAGAAGGCTACCGCATTGACGCGGTAAAAAACAGGGGTTACAAGCTCATGGAGGATGAGGCGGAAGCGGTGAGCGACGTCTACAGCGCCAGTGAGTTAAGGAGCCGCATTCGTACAGAGAAGATGGGCAGGGAACTGCACTTTTTCGAGCAGATCGGTTCCACCAATGTGTATGCCAAACAGCTGGCAGATCAGGGCGCACCGGAAGGTACACTGGTCGCAGCGGACATGCAGACGGCAGGCAAGGGCCGCAGAGGCAGAGCCTGGGACAGCCCCTTAGGAACCAATATTTATTTTACCCTGGTCCTGAAGCCCGACATCGCGCCGGACAAGGCCTCCATGCTGACCATCGTCATGGCGCACTCCGTGGCCAAGGTCATCGCGGGACTGATGCCTGAGGCGAAGGTCGCCATCAAGTGGCCCAACGATATCGTAGTCGGAGGCCGCAAGATCTGCGGTATTCTGACAGAGATGAGCCTTGAGATGGACACCATCTCACATGTGGTCATCGGCGTGGGCATCAATGTGCACCGTCAGGAGTTCGCTCCTGAGATCGCCCCCAAGGCAACGACTTTGGAGGACGAGGGCATGCAGAATATCTCCCGCAGTCTGATCCTGGCAGGCATTATGGCGCAGTTTGAGGAGGACTACAGAGTTTTCTTAGAGCACGAGGATCTCACAGGACTGCTTGCAGAGTACAACGCAATGCTCGTCAACATGGACAGAGAAGTCCTGGTGCTTGACCCCAAGGGTGAGTTTAAGGGCGTGGCAAGAGGTATCACCGAGACGGGAGAGCTCCTTGTGGAGAGAGAGGACGGCATGGTGAGCGCCATCTACTCCGGAGAAGTGTCCGTGAGAGGTATCTACGGCTACGTTTAAGAAGGTAATTTATGAGAAGTGATCAAGTGGTGCTTTGCGGCGCCAACGCATACGAGAAAAAATACTATTTTAACGAAGATTTTAAGGCCATCCCCGATTCGATCAAGGATGAGCTTCATATCATCTGCGTCCTCTTTACCGAGGAGGTAGGCGGCGTGTTCACAGTACTGTTTGAGGAGGACGGTTCCGTATCCTTCCAGACCGACGCTGAGGACAGCGACATCTACTACGATGATATCTCCAGCGGACTGTTAGTCACCAAGATCAGACAGGAGCGCAGAGAACTGTTTGAGTCTCTGAGTATGTACTACCGTCTCATGGTGCTGAAGGAGGATCCCGCGGCACTGCTTCGGGAGATGGAAGAGGAGTAGAACGGAGGAAAACATGATTCTTGCAATCGATGTGAGCAATACCAACATAACGCTTGGTTTATATGAGGGAACAGAGCTTAAGTCAGTCTTTCGCATGATGACCAGGACTCCCCGCACCTCCGATGAGTTCGGCGTGATGCTGACCCATTTCCTGACAGGAGAGCAGGGTGAGCGTATCAAAATCGATGGCTGCATTATTGCCAGCGTAGTGCCCGATGTAATGCACTCCCTGACAGCTGCCATCGTTCGCTATACCGGCGTAAGACCCATGATCGTGGGCCCCGGCGTGAAGACCGGCATCAGAATCGCTACCGAGGATCCCAAGGCGCTGGGTGCGGACCGCATCGTCGACGCAGTGGCAGCCTACGAGAAGTACGGCGGTCCCGTGCTTGTCATCGACTTTGGAACCGCGACCACCTACGACCTGATCACTGCGGAAGGCAAGTTTGCCGCAGGCATCACAGCCCCCGGCATCCTGATCAGCTCCGAGGCACTCTGGTCCAACACCGCCAAGCTTCCCAACATTGAGATCAGGAAGCCCAAGACCATTCTGGCACAGGAGACCATCGGCAGCATGCAGGCGGGCCTCATCTACGGTCAGATCGGCGCCACCGAATACATCATCAAGAAGGTGAAGGAGGAGGCGGGACTGCCCGAGCTTAAGGTCGTGGCTACCGGCGGAATCGGCAGGACTATCGCCGACGAGACAAGCGCCATCGATATTTTTGATGCGAACCTGACCATGGACGGTCTGCGCATCATCTACTCCAAGAATCAGAAATAGGACAACGAAATCATGAGCGAATTGAGAATAGGGAATGTGACCCTTGACAACAATATTATTTTGGCTCCCATGGCAGGCGTAACAGACCTGCCTTTTCGTTTGTTGTGCAGAGAGCAGGGAGCAGGCATGGTCTGCATGGAAATGGTCTCTGCCAAAGCCATTTATTATAAGAATAAAAACACAGAGGAACTGATGGAGATCCACCCTGACGAGGGCCCCGCATCCCTGCAGCTGTTCGGTTCCGACCCCGAGATCCTGGGGGAGATGGCCGCAAAGATCGAGGAGAAGCCCTTTGCGGTGCTCGATTTTAACATGGGCTGCCCCGTTCCCAAGGTGGTGAACAACGGCGAGGGCTCCGCACTGATGAAGGATCCCAAGCTTGCAGAGCAGATCCTCACATCCCTTGTGAAGGCGGTCAAAAAGCCCGTCACCGTCAAGTTCCGAAAGGGTTTTGACGAGGAGCATGTGAACGCAGTGGAGATCGCAAAGATCGCCGAGAGCTGCGGCGTGGCTGCGGTTGCGGTGCACGGACGCACCAGAGAGCAGTACTACAGCGGCAAGGCCGACTGGGACATTATCGCTGCCGTGAAGGATGCTGTGAAGATCCCCGTCATCGGAAACGGTGATGTGGACAGTCCCGAGAAGGCGGCAGAACTTCTGAAATACACAGGCTGCGACGGCGTAATGATCGGTCGCGGCGCCCAGGGTAATCCCTGGCTTTTCCGTGAAACGGCCGCTTACCTTGCGACCGGAGAAAAGCCCGAGCCTCCCACAAAGGCTGAGAAGAGAGAACTGATCCTGCGTCACGCGGCACTTCAGATGCAGTACCGCGGGGAGTATCTGGCAGTCAGGGAGATGCGCAAGCACCTGTCCTGGTATACCGTGGGAATGCCCCATTCAGCGCGTTTTCGCAGTATGATCAACACCATGGCGACCATGGACGAGCTGATCGCCGCCGTGGAAACGATTTTTGCCTGAGGATTATTGACACTATCTGTAAAAGTGGGTATAATACACTAGTTAATTTGGACAAGTATATCCGGATTCCGGAATTTGCATAAGGAGGTAACATGCCATGCAGCAGAAGAAAAAGAACATTTTGACCTACGAAGGCCTCAGAAAGTATGAAGAAGAGCTTCATGAGCTGAAAGTCGTTAAGCGTCAGGAAGTTGCTCAGAAGATCAAAGAGGCAAGAGAGCAGGGTGACCTGTCCGAGAACGCTGAGTACGATGCAGCGAAGGATGAGCAGAGAGACATCGAAGCAAGAATCGAAGAGCTGGAGAAGATCCTGAAGAACGCAGAGGTCGTAGTAGAAGATGAAGTCAACCTTGACACCATCAACATCGGCTGCAGAGTTCGCATCCTTGACGTAGAGTTTGATGAGGAGCTTGAGTACAAAATCGTAGGTTCCACCGAGGCTAACAGCTTAAAGGGCAAGATCTCCAACGAGAGCCCCGTAGGTAAGGCCCTGATCGGCAAGAGAGTCGGCGATGAGGTCGCAGTTGAGACTCCCGCAGGCATTTTTTCCTACAAGGTGCTTGAGATCCAGAGAAGTAACTAATTCAGGTTTGTAACACAGAGGAGAGAAAACCGTGGCAGAAGCACAGAACGCAAAGGTACAGGAGCAGGACATTAACCAGCTCTTAAAGGTAAGAAGAGAGAAGCTTGCCGCTCTGCAGGAGGCAGGTAAGGATCCCTTCCAGGTCATGAAGTATGACGTGACCCACCACAGCACAGATATTAAGGAACATTTTGAAGAACTCGAGGGAAGCGTGGTACGCATTGCAGGTCGTATGATGAGCAAGCGTGTCATGGGTAAGGCATCCTTCTGCAACGTGCAGGACCTTCCCGGCAACATTCAGGTATATGTAGCAAGAGACAGCATCGGCGAGGAGCCCTACGCAGATTTCAAGAAGTATGACGTGGGCGATATCGTTGGTATCGAGGGTGTTGTTTTCACCACCAAGACCGGTGAGATGTCCATCCACGCACAGAACGTATTGCTGTTATCCAAGAGCTTACAGATCCTTCCCGAGAAGTTCCATGGTCTGACCAACACCGATGTACGCTATCGTCAGCGTTACACCGACCTGATCATGAATGCAGACGTTAAGGAGACCTTCGTTAAGAGATCCAAGATCATCAGCTGCATCCGCCGTTATCTGGACGGCCAGGGCTTCCTTGAGGTTGAGACCCCCATGCTGGTATCCAACGCGGGCGGTGCTGCCGCAAGACCTTTCGAGACCCACTACAACGCACTGGACGAGAACGTTAAGCTTCGTATTTCCCTGGAGCTTTACTTAAAGAGACTGATCGTAGGCGGCATGGAGCGCGTTTACGAGATCGGCCGTGTTTTCCGTAATGAGGGACTTGATACCAGACACAATCCCGAGTTCACCCTGATGGAGCTCTATCAGGCATATACCGATTACAACGGTATGATGGACCTGTCCGAGAACATGTTCCGCTATGTGGCACAGGAGGTATGCGGTACCACCCTGGTTCCCTATGCGGAGGAAATGATCGACCTTGGCAAGCCTTTCGAGCGCCTGACCATGATCGAGGCAGTTAAGAAGTATGCAGGCGTTGATTTCGACGCTATCGCAGATACAGCAGAGGCTAAAAAGATCGCAGACGAGAAGGGTGTTCACTACGAAGAGCGTCACGCAAAGGGCGACATCCTCAATCTCTTCTTCGAGGAGTTTGTTGAGGAGCACCTGATCCAGCCTACCTTCGTTATGGATCATCCCGTTGAGATCTCCCCTCTGACCAAGAGAAAGCCCGACAAGCCCGACTACGTTGAGCGTTTCGAGCTGTTCATCTACGGACGTGAGATGTGTAACGCTTACTCCGAGTTAAACGACCCCATCGACCAGAGAGCACGTTTCGCTGCTCAGGAAGAAGCTTTTGCTGCAGGTGATGAGGAAGCTAACCACACCGATGAGGACTTCCTGAACGCACTGGAGATCGGTATGCCTCCTACCGGCGGTATCGGTTACGGTATCGACAGACTGGTAATGCTGCTGACCAACTCCCCTGCGATCCGCGACGTTCTGCTCTTCCCTACGATGAAGAGCCTCGACAAATAACCCAGTATTTATGCGGGTTTGCGG
>JAZULD010000036.1:0-6913 GCA_045643625.1 Acetatifactor sp.
ATCTCACGTGCACCTGTTCCGATATCACCGGCAGGAACGTCAGTGCCAGCCCTCTTAGACCTGTCCAGCTCTGTCATGAACCTCTGGCAGAAAGCCATAACTTCTCTATCAGACTTGCCCTTAGGGTCGAAGTCGGAACCACCCTTACCACCGCCGATAGGAAGGCCGGTCAGGGAGTTCTTGAAGATCTGCTCGAAACCAAGGAACTTGATGATACCAAGGTTTACTGAAAGGTGAAGTCTCAGACCACCCTTGTAAGGTCCGATTGCAGAATTGAACTGTACACGAAAACCATTGTTAACCTGAACCTGACCCTTGTCATCTACCCAGGGAACGCGGAACAGGATCTGTCTCTCGGGAGTAACAATTCTCTCAAGAAGTGCATCCTTACGATACTTCTCTTCGTTAGCTTCGATAACAACACGAAGAGACTCAAGAACCTCTTTAACTGCCTGATGGAACTCGGGCTGTGCGGGATTCTTCGCAACTACAAGATCAAATACCTCATCAACATATGACATTTTTATGTCCTCCTTTAATTTTTGTACATAGAAGCCTATATACGAAAACAGGACAGAGTAGCCCCTTGTTTTCGAGACCCCTTTGTCCTACTGTGTATTATTGTATACCATCTTTTTTGAAAAATCAATACGCTTTATCGGTTTAAATCAATAAATATCAGTAAAAATTGCGTTTTTTCACAGGGAAGAGTTCTGCCCGGCAATACTCTGCGCCGCTTTTGCGACAAAATACCCTGTCATAAAAAGATCCCGCCGCATACACTACGGCAGGATCATAATAACTCTCTTATCTTACGTACTCGCCCTTTACATAGCCGATGGCATCGTTGTAGACGATCTTGCACCAGTCTCCCTCTCTCGCAAGAAGGTCCGCGGTCTCACCGTTTGTCATAACGCCGAGACGTGCAGAGCTCTGGTCGGCCTTGGCACGAACATTGATGGTGGTGGTCGCAGTCACGGTTCCGATGACCTCAAGATCTGCGATGTTCTCCTCGGGGTCCAGGAATTCGTTCTTGATGAAGGACTCCTTGCCCTCGTACTTGATCTTGGACCAGCCGTTCACACGCTGCTCAAGAACTTCCACTCTGCTGCCTGCGGGAACGCTTCCCACCTTCTCAGCCTGCTCGCTGTCGGACTGACGGAGGTTCGCTGTGGTGTTGGCTCTTGCAAAAATGCTGCCCTCGGTGCTCTCCTCGGGAGCTTCCGCAGGTGCCTCGTTCGTAACAGCTACGGCGGTATCCTGACCGGATACCTGCTGTGCCAGCAGAACGCCCATCAGCTTGCCTACCTGATTGTCAAGCTCGCTGATATATTTCAGAAGATCGGGATTGCCGGAGATCAGATCGTTGTACTCCACGGTAACACGGTTGTTGAACTCCACAACATCCCCCTGGGTACTGAGCTTCATGATGTACTCGTTGGCTTCCTCGGAGAAGTTGTCCTTCTTGATCATCAGCTCGCCGTTCTCGCGGGGAGTGATGTACAGACCCTGATAGCCGGGATATTCCGCATCCTGTCCGTAGAAGGTGGAGTGGAAATATACATATGCAATGGTATCGCCCTCTTCATAGCCGGGCTTGGTGTAGATCTCGATCACAGGGAAGCCTTCCAGATACTTGGAAGTCTCCTTCACGCGAAGTGCCTCCTCATCTCCGATCACGTCGCAGATCTCGCGGAGCTTGTCCACGTCGCCTCGCGCAACCGCGTCATAATAGGTTGCGACCATGGTAAATACAGCGCCGTCCTCATTGACTTCCATCAGCACCAGCTCGTCGCCGTTAGCCTTGGCGCTCTCTGCGTCGCCGTCACTTACGCTCTCCTGCTCTGCAGCAATGTCATCTTCCACCTGCTTCATCTTGCCGCCGCGGGCAGAAAGAGCCAGTGATACAGTGATTGCTACAACTGCGATGATCAGAATGGGGAAAAATATAATATTATGCTTGGCAATAAATTTAAGTGCCTCGCTGAATTTCTCTTTCATAAAAAGTCCCTTCATACGTCCGAGGACGTTAATTCACAAAATCAGGGTGATGCAGCGTGCATCCGACAGGGATCGAACCTGCATCAAAGGCGTCGGAGGCCTCCGTTCTATCCATTAGACTACGGATGCAAAATATTACAAATTTGTTACATCACCCTGATAATGATACCATAGAAAGGCAGATATGTCTACCTGGAAATCATTAAAATACTGTGAACAGGGCTATACCACGCACACCGCATCCTCTTCTGCCAGGTAACAATACAGGCTGTCGGAGAGGATCTCATGGGGCTCCAACTGGGTGCGGTTCACCTCTTTTATAATGCTTTTTAAGTCCTCCGCGGAGGAATAATTGCAGTCATTTAAGAGGATCACCTCATGCACGGAGCTTGGAATAATGAAAAAATCCCTGCCGAAACGCTCTCCAAGGCTCTTCAAGACGCCCGGATACATAATGGCGGCAGCGCCGAAGGAATGCTCGCTGTTGGACAGGATCCACATGGGCACATCCTTAATAAACTTCTCACGCTCGCCTGCGGGGATCAATTCCTCCCCGTCCTCCTCAAAACGCGCCCGAAGCAGGTCGCCGATCACTTTCTCCATGGTGTTTAAGTCCTCCGGATAAAGTCTCGGCGTGTTGCGAAGAGCGATCTCATAGAGCTCCTCCGCGTCGGTTCCCCACATGGCCGCATGGGTATTGTGCAGCAGAATAATGCCGTTTCCAAGCTCTTCCGAGTTATAAGCATAGAAAAAACACAGTTCCAGATCAAGATAAGAGATGTGAGGTACCGATTTTAACAGTTCCTCGTTTCTCTCCCTGCTGACAAGGCGCATGCAGATGCGGTCCTTCACCTTCTCAAAATCATGGAAGAAATCCAGGTTCACCTCTCCTCTTGCGCTCTCGTCCCTGTAGATCTGCAGGATCCGCAGCAGTATGCTATCCATGCTCATGCCCACCTGATAAGCCTCATAAAAACTGTCCAGGTAGATGGTCGGTGCAATATTACGCCCGAGGGTCTGCACCACTACCCCCATCCATTTTACATCATTGTTCTTACATACCTCTTTGACGTTTACAAGGTGACCTTCTCCAAGTCTCTCAAGCAGCTGCTCCCTCACCTGCTCCGCAAACATCGAAATCGTCATATTATCTCCTTCTCAAATTAACCCGGGCTTTCTCAGTAATTTGTTTTTTCACGAAAAAAGCAACCGGAATATAACAGAAAATGGATCCCCTTTCGGGAATCCATTGTCTTACAAGTCTTATTCAAAGTCAGATATGTACGATCGCACAGGTATCAGATCAAAGATTATGCACGGGACAGATACTCACCGGTTCTGGTATCGATCTTGATCACATTACCCTCGTCTACGAACAGAGGAACGTACACGGTTGCACCGGTCTCAACTACTGCGGGCTTGGTAGCGCCGGTAGCGGTATCACCCTTGAAGCCGGGCTCGGTGTTGGTGATAACAAGCTCTACAAACAGAGGAGGCTCAACAGAGAATACACTTCCGTTGTGAGAGCAGATCTTGCACATCTCGTTCTCTTTTACGAACTTCAGAGCGTCGCCTACGGTATCGGCGTTCAGAGCGATCTGATCATAGTTCTCGAGGTCCATGAAGTAGAAAAGATCGCCGTCTGCATATAAGTACTGCATATCTTTTCTGTCGATACGAGCCTGAGGGCACTTCTCGGTAGGACGGAAGGTCTTCTCAACTACACCGCCACTCTTTACGTTCTTAAGCTTGGTACGAACGAAAGCAGCACCCTTACCGGGCTTTACATGCTGGAACTCGATAATCTGATAAACGTTATTATCATATTCAATGGTAATACCATTTCTGAAATCACCTGCAGAAATCATGATATAATCCTCCTAAAATTTTCACGATATAATTCATTGATAGTTTAATATAAAAGTGTTCATATTTCAACACTTTTTATAAGTTTTTTTAATTATTTGCGTTTTTCTCCAGAATATAATCGATGGCCATTAGATAGCCGGGAAGGCCCTGTCCGTAGATCTGCTTATCGCATACGGGAGCGGTCACGGAGATCTTGCGGAACTCTTCTCTCTGGGTAATATCGGAGATGTGGATCTCGACCTTGGTGGCGGTAATGCTTGCCAGCGCGTCTCTGATCGCATAGCTGTAATGAGTGAATGCACCGGGGTTGATCACGATGCCGTCGGTACCGTCAAAATAAGCCTCCTGGATACGGTCGATGATAGCGCCCTCATAATTGCTCTGGAAGGTCACGATCTCTGCACCGCACTCCTCTCCCTTCTTGGCGATCATATCAAGCAGGTACTGAAAATCCTGATTGCCGTATACGCTCTTCTCACGGATGCCCAGGAAATTCAGGTTGGGTCCGTTGATCACTAAAATCTTCATAAAAAATCCTCCGTTGTTGTTCTTCTGTCTCTTATTCCGCTTCGCAGACTGTCGTTTGTAATTACTTCACGATTATTCTGCGTCAGGCAATTGCTCCACGATCATTCCGCCTCACAGACTGCGTCAAGCAATTGCTCCACGATCTCGTCAACACTCAGGCCGTCCACATCAAAAATAATGTCTGCGCTCTCCTCGTATGCCTCCTTACGGGCACTCATCAAGGTGTTGATGCGCTCCAAAGGCTCCTCACACTGCAGAAGGGGTCTTGTGGTGTCGCCCTTTAATCTGTCATATACGGTCTCGGGACGAATGCGCAGGTAAATGACCGTGCCGCACTCCTTTAAAAGTCCGCGATTCACCTGTTTTACGGGCATTCCGCCGCCCACAGATAAGATGCGCAGAGTCTCGGAGCCTTTCAGATCCTCTAACAGTTCTGTCTCCATATTGCGAAAAACAGGCTCGCCGTCCTCGGCAAAAATAGCGCTGACGCTCTTTCCCGCTCTCTCTTCGATCATTGTATCGGTGTCTTCCACGCTCATCTCAAGCGCTCTCGCAAGCCCTCTTCCGATGGTGGACTTGCCGCAGCCCATGAAACCGATGAGGACTACCGACTTTTTCAGTTTCTTCATGTTGTATTCCTCTTTTTTTACTTGCCCATGCGGTCCATGGCTTCCACCATTTTCACGTAAGCATTTGCCGCGTGCTCCTCGGATACGGCCAGGTCGTTCCACAGCTCGTAGGCAATGATTCCCTGGTAAAGCAGCATCTTCAGGCCGTTGTAGGACTTGCCTCCGCTCTCGCGCACCAGCTGCATAAAACGGGTGTCGCGGGGATTGTAGATCAGGTCGTAGCCTGTGTGGATCTTCTCATAAAAAGCCTTGTCGGTGATGACAGCGTCCTCATTGTGAGGGAACATGCCCACATTGGTGGCCTGAATAGCCAGGAACTGCTCTCCCTCGGGAAGGGTACTGTACTCGCTAAGCTGCATTGCTCTCGCGATCTTGTATCCCGCAAAACCGTTGACCTCATTAGCGATCGCCTCAGCCTTCTCGAGCGTGCGGTTTAAGAGGATGATCTCGCCTGCTTTTTTATCTGCCAGAAGCATGGCGACAGCTCTCGCAACGCCGCCTGCGCCAAGGATCAGCACCTTTTTGCCCTCTACGGTCACACCGTCGCTCACCATGGCGCGGTAGAGACCGGGCATATCGGTATTGTAGCCCTTAAAACCGTTCTCCTTGCGCACCAGAGTGTTCACCGCGCCGATGCGCTCCGCCAGAGGATCGATGTCCTTCAGGAAAGGGATCACCTCTGTCTTATAAGGAACCGTCACATTCAGTCCCAGAAAATTCATTGCAAAAGCACCTGCCACAGCGTCTCCGACATAGCCGTGCTCCACATGAAAGGCCATGTACACCAGGTTCTGTCCCAGTGCCTCAGCCAGATAATTATGGATCGGGGGAGACATGGTGTGCTCCACCGGATTACCAAGCAATCCGCATGTGCGGGTATATCCATCGATCTCGATCATAGTAAACTCCTTCTTAGATTATCGCCTCGTATCACATCTTACGCTTTTCAGTCTGCTCCTGCGCTGTTTCTGCGCATTCCCGGTTACCTGCGCGCAAGCGTTCCTCATGCGCTCTTGCATAAGTTCTCTTGGCTTTTACTTCTCTCGCGCTTCTCTTCTCACTTTCCTGTGGTAGAAAAAGAGAACGATCGCCTCAAGGCGTCTCTTCAGCACGATCTGGATCTCCTCCTTGGGATGAATGGGCTTCACCAGCCAGTTCTCCATGCCAAGTCGAACAGCGCCCCAGACATCCGTAAACAGCTGATCTCCCACAAAAACCGTGCTTGCAAGATCCGTGTGCATGATCTCCATAGCGCGCTCGTAGCCCTTTCTTCCGGGCTTGTTGGCCTTAAAAATATAGTCCGCGCCGATCTGCTCCGCAAAGCTCTTTACTCTGGGCTCCTTATTATTGGAAAGCACCAGTGCCTTCATGCCGAGGGCGTGCAGACGCTCAAAAAGCGCGATTGCGTTCTCGTCCGCAGGCGCGCCGTGAGGCACCAGCGTGTTATCAATATCAAAAATAATACCGCGGATTCCCCTCTCATACAGGCCCTCGTAGTCAATGCTTGCCGCGGAAGGCGCCTCGTGATCGGGATAAAATCTCTCAAACATGTCTTCACCTTTGTTTTTTCACATTTTTATCATCATAGCAATTCTTTGCGTGTTCCGCAAGTCTTTCGGACATGATTCCAAAAAAGCACAATTGAACGCAAAAAGGCCTGTGAAGAAAAACTCTTCACAGTCCTTCTCTATCCTATCGGATCATTTTTTGTATCGGACGTTCGATTAGTCTTCTCTCTTGGATCTGAAGATCACAAGCATGCCGCCGATCATAGCGAATACTGCGATTGCAGATACTACCATGATTGCGGAGATCATGTTGAAGCTGTTATCAAAGGTCTTAGGTGATGTAGCGGGAGCTGCAGGTGCTGCAGGTGCTGCGGTTAC
>JAZULD010000037.1:0-19950 GCA_045643625.1 Acetatifactor sp.
AGGAATGCAGGGAAAGGAGCTTCCAGAGTGTACTCAAGAGTATACTTGTCAAGAGCCTTAACACCGATCTCATCGAAGTCGGTAACATCGCCTGCAATGTAAGCGTCATAGTTCTTGATACCACAACCGTCGGTGGTGGTCATCAGATAACCGAGAGCGTCGTTGTTATCTAACATATGCTCCATGGATGCAACCCAGTCATCAGCGGTTACTTCTGCGATCTCACGACCCTGCTGGTCAACCCACTTAACGCCTTCACGAATCTTGAAGGTGTAAACGGTACCATCCTCGGATACCTCAACGTCAGTTGCCATACAAGGCTGCTGAACACCCTTGGTATCGTACTGAAGCAGAGGGCTGTAGGTACAGGAAATGAAGTAAGAGTCGGAAGTGAAGCTGGTAGCGATGATATCCCAGGTAGCGATCTCATAGTTGTTTGCGAAATTGTAAGTATCCTTAAGGGTATAGCCGTGATCCTTCAGGAAATTCTTAGCCTTTGCGATCCAGTCTGCCTCATCCTTAGCATCGCCCCAGATAGAGGTCAGCTCCTTACGATCCTCAGAAGTGATGAGCTCATTGCAAGCAAGCACAGTGTGCCACTTGTACTCATCAACACCCCAGGAAGTGGTGCAGATGGAACGAGGAACTACACGGGACATAGCGTAGTTACCGCCGTCACCGTATACAGGCATGAATACGCCTGCCTCCATCAGCTTTGCCTCAGCGATAGCCATCTTGGCAAGACGAAGATCGAGATCGGTGATCTCAGTCTTTGCGTCCTGATAGAATTCGTTGAACTCACCCAGATTCCATTCATAAATAGCATCGGATGCGTCGTCATGATCCATTGCGTCGATTGCAGCCCAGTCGGGACCTTCATAGTCCTGGACTACAGTTGCTGCAGGCTTGTTAGCGTTTGCAGCGTTTCCGTCCTTAGCACCGCAGGCTGCCATGGAGAATACCATAGTGCAAACCAGCAGCATTGCCAGTAACTTTTTCATTGTTTCTTCCTCCTTTAATAATTACAAACCATGGGCACAATAACCCATAGTGTTACAAATAAGCGTATCACAAAAAAAATAACAGGGCAACATAAATTGACTGCGAAAAACGATAAAATATAACAAAATCATTTTTTTGTCCGACTATTAGCGCAATGCCGATAATCTGCTTTTAAACCCAAATAAAAACAGGCGGTTTTGGGGACCGCCTGCTTAAATTTACACAGTTTTTTATTTGATTATCAAGCCTCCGATGTCCTTCACATAGAGGAAGACTTTCTGGTCCAGATCGGAGTAATCCGGTGCGGGAATGATCTCCAGCATGACGCGGCTGAACCTGTCGTTGATGCGTCTTCTGTAATTGATGCTGAATTCCTTCACGCCCGACGCGAAGTACTGCTTCAGATACTCGGGGGATACATTCTTCTTGAAGTATTCCTCATCCTCGGGATGGACCTGACCGGTTCTTGCGAAATCCTTCATCCAGCCGGAGAAACTGTCTGCATAGCCTCTCGCTGCGTTCAGCTCGTTCTCCTCGGCGCGGATGATCTCGTAGCTGTCTTTGGTCAGATTGACCTTCAGGATCTTGGTGTAGGAATCACACAGGGCGGAAAAAGCGATCTGCTGAGATCTTCTGTCCGCTTCCAGGGTCTGATAAAACTTGGACTTGGCTCTGTACATCCTTAAGTCCGCCAGCTTGATCAGTTCATTGATGTCTGCACCGGGGAACTCCTCGCGGGTCGCATAACCGCAGGACACGGTGATGCTTCTGCCAAGCTTCTCGCTCCGCGCCGCAAGGGCTCTGTTCAGCTCTTCCTTCAGGAATGCCGCCAGCTCCTTCCTGCCGTAGACGAAGGCCGCGAACTCATCTCCGCCGGTCCTGAAACCGCCGCCGTAGGGACTCATCACCTCGCCGATGGCTTCCGCCGCGGTCTTGATCAGTTCATCTCCCGCGCTGTGTCCGTAGGTATCGTTGGTGTTCTTCAGACCGTTTACATCGATGGAGAATACGATCAGTTCATGTTCGGTCCTGCCGTGAGCGATCAGCATCTCAACGGTCTCATTGTAGGCGTAGCGGTTCTTCATACCGGTCATGGGGTCCAGACTTAAGATCTCGCGGTCCCTCTTCTTGGCGAAGGCATAGACGATCAGACTGTCATCCCTGTTATGTCTGATATAGTAGGTGGAAAATTCCACAGGTTCGGGCTTGTTGGTCAGAACGAAGTCGATATTCAGGACTTCGTGGTAGATCGCCTTTTTGTAGGCATCTCTCAGTCGGTTGTTGTCAAAAAAGTCCAGGAAGGCCTTTCTGTCCGCCTCATTGCCGATGCGGTGCACGGCAGTCTGGTATACGCTGCGGTCCAAGTCCATGGAGGGCAGATCCACCTGATAGAGAGTGTTATCGCCGGTGACGTACTGGATCTTATTCCTGTCAAGCTCAATGCACATGGTGACATCCGACTGCTTGCGCAGCACGTCGAAGAAATGCAGGCTCTGCTCCCGCTGCTCGGTGATATCCTCTACCTGGCCGAAGAACATTTTCTTCGCGCCCTCGCTCTTTAAGTAGAAGAACTGCATGCGGAACCAGAAGACGCTTCCGTCGGACTTGATAAAGCGCACCTCGCACTTTCCGCCCTCAGTGTTGTTCTCCTCCGCCTTGCGAAGCGCCTGATACATGGCGGGGCGATCCTGCTCCACCACATAATTCTGGATATTCTGAATACGGCTGTCCATCTTCGCGTCGCCGATGGCAATGCGGAAGGGCTCATTGAATCTGGTGATGGTAACGTTTTCGTCTACCAGGGAATAAAATGCAACAGCGCCCAGGATCCTGTTCAGAGTGCTCTCCGTGAACATATTCTCCTGCAGGAACTCTCTTGCGCGGATCAGGTCGGAGGTGGCCTTCTGCAGGCCGCTTCTGTCGATGCAGGTCTCATCGCTTAAGAGCTTCTCGAACTCCTGCACGCTGATGGGGCGATAAAAATAGTAGCCCTGGGCATACTTAAAGCCCAGATTCTGTAAAAATCTGATCTGGTCGTCGTTCTCAACACCCTCCACGATCACAGGCAGCTCCAGTGCCTTGGTCATACCGAAGATGGACTCAACGATGCCGATACCCTTCTTGCCCAGACTGTTCTCCTTCTTCATGAACAGCATGTCGAGCTTGATCAGGTCCACATTGATGCGGTCCAGCATGTTCAGGGAAGAATAGCCGGAACCGAAATCATCCAGATATACCAGGAAGCCGTATTTTTTCAGCTCCTCAATGGTCTTTGAGACGGTGTCGAAGTTCTCCGCATAGGCAGACTCCGTGATCTCCACCTTGAGATACTTGGGCGGGATGTGATAGTGCTGGGTCAGTGAATACAGGCAGGCCGCAACATCAATGGTCAGCAGGTCGATCTGAGACACGTTGACGGAGATGGGCAGAGGCGTAATATTCCTGTCAAGCAGGCTGCGGATCCATCTGCAGACGCAGTCCCACACATACTTGTCCAGCTCTGTGATGAAACCGCTGGACTCTAAGAAAGGAACGAACTGTCCCGGATTGATCACCCTGCCGTCTCCCGTGGTCCATCTGGCAAGCGCCTCGCCGCCCACGATCCTGCCGTCCAAAATGCTGCACTGCGGCTGGATAAAGAAGGTGATCTCCCTGTTTTCCATGGCGCTCTGAAACTCTGTCAGGAACTGGAAGTTGTTCTTGGTCTCCTCATATTTGGAGGAGTTATAGTAACAGATCCTGTTGATGTAGCTCTTCTTCGCGTCCTCAACAGCGATCCTTGCCTTGTCGTAGGTCTCATAGCCGGGGCGGGTGCCCTCAGGCATGATGAAAACACCAAGTGCGGGAAGGAATCCCAGCATATTGGTATAAGAAAAAATAAATTCCTTGATTGCGTTGTAGAGTTCCTCGATCTTGCTCTCGTTGTAAGCAAGGAACACTGCAAAATTATCGCGTCCGAAGGAGGCTGCGACTGCATTCTCCCTCTCCTCGAATTCTGTGAGATATTTGCCGATGCGGGACAGCAGGTAATAGCCCTTGTCGTATCCGAACCAGCTGTTGAAGATCTTGAAGTGCTGAATATCGATGGCCACGCAGCACCAGGTACCCTTGCAGTCCGGCATCTTCTCGATGACGGCAGGCACAAACATCTCTCTCTTTCGCAGACCTGTTGCCGGATCTCTCTGCTCGGTGTCCTGCAGATTGACCGCATGTCCTTCCATACGGTCCCTGTGCGTCTGGATATCGAAGACATAGAAATAGATCTTACCTGCGGGAACGCCGTGCTCCTCGCCGGTAATGCCTAAATATCTGACCCACTTGTAGGTGCCGTCCACCATTTTTTCGCGGAATTCCGCCATGACGAAGCCGCACTCTTTTGCCTCCTCAAGCTTGCCCGCAAGCGTGACGGGGTCTAACAGTTCCTCGTAGCCCGCATCGTCCGGGTGCACCAGGCAGGTCCTGCAGTACTCGTACATCTCGCTGTATACGCCTTCCGGCACAGGAACAAAAAACTTGTTCTCTACATGATAGAGATATCTGAAGCGGTCCTTCCGAAGTTCGATCTCAAATTTCTCATCATATGAAAATCTGTCCAGAAAATCGGCTGTTGTAAGTTCTCCGTCTTCCTTGTTCTGCATGAAAATGTTCATAATTTTTACCTTTTTTCGAGCGATATTGACGCACATATCGCTATTATATCACAAAAGAACGGTTTTGCTACAATTTTCAAACACTTTAACTTCAAATCTTTTTACAAACGAGATACAGGTACAAAAAAAGGTCCTACCGAGCCAACCTTCATTGACCGGTAAGACCTTTCGCATTATCAACTCTTAAATATCAAACATATCGCTGTAGACCTTGAGCGCACCGTCGGACTCGTGAGCCAGAACCTTCTTGGCAAGAACCTTACCAAGCTGTACACCCTCCTGGTCGAAGCTGTTGATGTTCCATAAGAAGCCTTGGAACATGATCTTATTCTCGAAGTGAGCAAGCAGAGCGCCGAGAGCCTCGGGAGCAAGCTTGTCGCCTACGATAATGCTGGAAGGGCGTCCGCCCTTGAAGTTCTTATTGCTGTTTGCATCTTCCTTACCGCAGGCAAAAGCAACGATCTGTGCAACAACGTTTGCGCAGAGCTTCTGCTGGCTGGTGCTGCCCTGGATATCAACATCGGAGCCGATCTGGCTGTTCTTGAAGCCGATGAACTGAAGAGGAACGATGTCGGTTCCCTGGTGAAGCAGCTGGTAGAAGGAATGCTGGCCGTTGGTACCGGGCTCACCGAAGATGATGGGGCCGGTAGGATAGCAAACAGGCTCGCCGAAACGGTTTACGGACTTACCGTTTGACTCCATGTCGAGCTGCTGTAAGTGTGCAGGGAAGCGGGACAGAGCCTGGGAGTAAGGAAGAACGGTGGTTGCGGGATAGCCCATTACATTGCGCTCGTATACGCCGATCAGAGCATCCAGCATAGCGGGGTTCTTCATGATATCAGCATTCTTGGCGGTCTCATCCTCTGCTGCGGCACCGTTTAAGAATCTTGCGAAAACGTCAGCGCCGAAAGCGAGGGAAAGAACAGCTCCGCCTACTGCGGAGGTGGAGGAGAAACGTCCTCCGATATAATCATCCATGAAGAATGCTGCGAGATAATCGTCGCTCTTTGCAAGAGGGGAGGTCTCGCTGGTAACAGCGATCATATGCTTGGAAGCATCCAGTCCTGCCTTTGCAAGTGCATCCTTAACGAAGGACTCGTTGGTCAGAGTCTCAAGAGTGGTACCGGACTTGGAAACCAGTACGAAGATCGCATGTGCAACATCGGTTCCCGCAAGAACTGCTGCCGCATCGTCGGGATCTACATTGCTGATAAACTTAGCCTCCATCTTGAAAGCATCGTTGTTCTTATCCCAGTTCTCAAGTGCAAGGTACATAGCGCGGGGACCTAAGTCGCTGCCGCCGATACCGATCTGTACAACAGTGGTGAACTTCTCGCCTGCTGCGTTGCAGATCTCTCCGCTGTGAACCTTTGCAGCGAACTCGGCAATTCTGTTCTGCTGCTCAACATAGAAGCTTCTCTTGTCAACACCGTCGGCGCAGACAGCCTCACCGAGCTGGCCGCGGGTCAGCTGATGAAGAACCAGTCTCTTCTCGCCGGTATTGATCACTTCGCCGTTGTAGAGCTCTGCGAACTTGTCGGTAAGTTCAGCCTCTTTTGCAAGAGCTGCCAGCTTGTCAAGTACGTCCGCATCAACTTCCTTAGCGGCAAAATTATAGGTAAGGCCTGCTGCCATGGGTACGCTGTATTCCTTTACGCGCTGTGCACCGCTCTCGCCTGCCATAACGCTCTGTAACTTTACGCTGCCCTTGGTAGCTTCAAGTGCCTTGTAAGACTCAAGTACATCAAGATTGATCCAATTTGCCATTGTTTTATCTTCTCTCCGATTCTTATTTTTTGTAAAAAAGGGATGTCCCGCATAACACGGGTCTGTCTCCCGACTTATGCGAACAGGGGCTTTACTGCGCCTGCAAGCTCATCCTTCTTAGCCTCTGCAGCTGCAAGATCCTTACCCTTGGTGGTGTAGTAAGCCTTGATCTTGGGCTCGGTGCCGGAAGGACGAATAACTACGGTAGAACCGCTCTCAAGACCGTAGATGAGAACGTCTGCCTTGGGAAGGCCGGTCTCCTCGGGCTTGGTGTAATCGGTCACCTTAACGACCTTGTCGCCTGCGAACTCTGCGGGAGCGTTCACACGAAGGTCAGCCATGATAGCCTTCATCTTATCCATACCGGTAAGACCGGGGAACTCATAGCTGTCGACCTTGTTCAGGTATCTGCCGTACTCAGCGTAGATCTCCTCAAGACGCTGCTTGATGGAGGAGCCGATGCTTCTGTAATATGCAGCCATCTCGCAGATCAGCATGGAGCCGATAACAGCGTCCTTATCGCGAACGTAGGGACCTGCAAGGTAGCCGTAGGACTCTTCGAAACCGAAGATGAATCTGTCAACTTCACCGTCAGCCTCAAGCAGTGCGATCTGGTCGCCGATCCACTTGAAACCGGTGAGGGTATGTCTCAGTTCAACACCGTAGTGTGCAGCAACAACGTCTGCAAGAGGGGTGGAAACGATGGACATTACCGCAACAGGGTTCTTGGGCATGGTGCCCTTCTCGATTCTGCCTGCGCAGATGTAGTCGAGAAGCAGAACGCCCATCTCATTGCCGCTTACCAGCTCGTAGGAGCCGTCGGGGCACTTCATAGCGATACCAACGCGGTCTGCATCGGGATCGGTTGCAAGCATAAGGTCAGCGCCGACTTCTTTTGCAAGCTCAAGGCCCTTCTCAAGAGCAGCGAAGATCTCAGGGTTGGGGTAGGAGCAGGTGGTGAAGTAACCGTTGGGATACTCCTGCTCGGGAACGATGGTGATATCGGTGATGCCCATGTCCTTCAGAACTCTGGTTACGGGAACAAGACCGGTACCGTTTAAAGGAGAATAAACCAGCTTAAGGCCTGCATCCTTGCAAAGACCGGGACGAACCTGTCTGTCCTCGATCGCTGCATAGAGAGCTTCCTTACAATCCTTGCCGACGAACTTGATGAGACCCTTCTCAACGCCCTCTGCGAAATCCATGTACTTCGCGCCGGTCAGAACATCGGTCTTCTGGATGGAATCATAAACAACTGCAGCTGCGTCATCGGTCATCTGGCAGCCGTCGGGACCGTATGCCTTGTAGCCGTTGTACTTGGCAGGGTTGTGAGATGCGGTCACCATGATACCTGCGTTGCAGTTATAATATCTGGTTGCGAAGCTCAGTGCGGGAACGGGCATGAGCTCATCATAAATTCTTACATTAATTCCGTTGGCAGCAAGAACACCTGCAGCCTCTCTTGCGAAATTCCAGCCCTTCAGACGGCTGTCATAGCTGATTACTACGGTCTGTGTACCGCCCTGGGTCTTGACCCAATCCGCAACACCCTGGGTCGCCTGACGAACTACCCAAATGTTCATACGGTTGGTACCTGCACCCAATGTACCTCTCAGTCCTGCAGTACCGAACTTTAATGCAACAGCGAAACGCTCCTTGATGGCTTCATCGTCATCTGCGATGTCCTGAAGTTCCTTCTTCAAATCAAAATCGATCAGGTCCGCAGCAAGCCACTTTTCGTAATCATCTCTGTACATCGTAACTCTCCTTTAATGTAAATTATTTGTATAACGTTTAATGCTTTATTACCTGTTGGGCATTAACTCCATTATACAGGAAACAGCCGATTTTTTCCATAAAAATTTAAGCCCCGGCATTCTGTTTTTTGCGCTCTGCCTTCACGGTGTACATAGCCTTGTCGGCCGCGTCCACAAGGCCGAAGAGCTCCTTGCCGACATAGCTTCCTCCGGCCACGCCGGTGCTTAAGCTGATGGTGTATTCCTTGCCGGAATCCGCGTTCCACTTCTCGGTCTCCTCGCGGATCGCATTTAGCAGGATCGCCTTCTGCTCCTCCACATTGGGCTCGGTGGAGACCATGATAAACTCGTCGCCGCCATAGCGGTACAGTGCAAGGCTTCCCAGGTGCTTTCTGTTGGAGCAGGCCTTTCGCAGGATCATGGCAACGCCCTTCAAGGCATTGTCGCCCTCTGTATGTCCGTAGGTATCGTTGATACCCTTAAAATCGTTCACATCTACCATCACGATCATGGCGCTTCCGCTGTTTCTGGACAGACGGTCGATGGCAAATTCATATTCGCGGCGGTTGTTCAGTCCCGTAAGCTCGTCACGGGAGATCTTGTTGCGCTGTCTTCCGATGAATACGATCATTAACGCCATGGTAAAGCCCACCTGTGATACGGTGGTTCCGTACAGCACTACCTGGATCAGGGAGAAGAAAATACAGGGAACTGCGAACCAGGACAGGATGTCCGCATCGCGCTTGATCTGCAGGGTGTTGCTGTTATGACGGATGATCTGAAGCTTCACGGTCTCATAGACCATAAAAATGTACGCATACACGGGTACGGCATAGGCACCGATCGTCCTGTGGTAGCTGTTGAATTCGTCCAGATAGAAAATACTGTGGGTCACCGGTGTTGAGAGACACACTGCGCATACCGCAAGGGAGACGATGGGCATCGCCTTATCAAGGAACCGGAACACCTTGCCCGGGTGATATAAGGCGCGCATATGCTCCGTAACGTAACGGTTCCAGAAGATGACCAGCGCTAACGGGATCATGATATAGATCGTGTTGGCTGCCCAGAGGATCGTCCTGGCACCCGGAAATGTCTGATTTTTGAAGACGGCCGCGCAGATATCCGCAATACAGTAGACCTGTACCGTTACAAGTGCTGACACGAACCATCCTGCCTCGGCCAGTCCGCGGGACTCCCTGATGTAGGAATACAGGACGAACGCCACAAACAGAAAACAGATCATATTCGTTTCGACATAGTATGTAATATAGGTGGATTGCATATCGCTCATACCTCCTCAATGTTTCTATTTCAAATCGTATCTACCCCCGGTAATACAGGGTCATGGTAGCACAAATCCGGCATCCCGAAAGCGTTCGCGATAAAATTCCCACAGAAATCGGGAAAATTGGAAAAACTCACCCGGCAAATACCAAAATATGAGCACAAAAAAGCAGCAGCCGCGAAAAAACGACTGCTGTTTTTATCAAAATAAAATATTTCCTGCTAATCGATCAGGTCGTTCTGGAACCTGGAGAGATGCTCGTAGGGAAGGATCAGTCTGCCCCTGAGCAGTCCGCATCCGTCGTTGACGATGCTGTTGCTCACAGCGCCGAACATGTTGACATTGACCTTGGCAAGCTCCAGTTCGTGCAGCTTGATCAGTCTCTCGTAGGCCTCGTCGAAGACGTGGTAGGCACCCACCGGAATCTCGTCCCTTCTGGAGCGTTCCTCCTCCTGGCGCTTCTCGTAGCCCTGATGGTTGGCGGGACCGATCTCCGCGAAGTCATCCATCTCCTTCGTGCGAAGCTGCACTTCGATGTAGCTTCTTGCAATGTTGTCGTAGAGAGTGATGTGCAGGGACTGATAGCCGATGGAGCTGGGATTCTCGATGTAATCCCTGAAATACTGACGTAGTTCCGGGTCAAGTCTTTCGGAATTGCTGCCGCCCTTGATCTCGGACACCTGAACACTGAAGCCTCTCTCCTCCAGGAACTCCGGAAGGATGTTTGCTACCTTGTACAGGTAATCCAGCTCGATCTCCCTGCGGTCCTGCCCCTCCCTGATGTGGCACTGGGGCATGGAGATCACGATCCTGTACGCGATCAGATCTCTGAAGCAGCTTAGCTTCTGCTTCAGCTTATCGGCAGAGGGGAACTCGCCGTGCTTCTTGTAATAGTCATATACGTACTCAACGATGTAGCCGTTGAACTTCTCTTCCGCTCTGATCAGGGACTTGATCCTGCCCCTGAAGGTAAAAGCCAGAAAAGGATATTCTGCCGCCATCATCTTGTACAGCTCCCTGATTCGCTGGGACTGGGAAGTCAGGAAGTCATTGTGCTCCAAAATATCGATCTGCTGCAGCAGGAAGTTGCAGTGCACCAGGTCGATGGGGTTGTGGGCGCTGATGGCGCTTGCCTTTAAGTCCGCAGCGTACTTCTGCAGAATTTTTAAAACGGTATCTCCCGAGTACAGATAGTCATTTAAAAGGATCATATACCCTCCGAAGGTGTAATTGTTGTACCGTTTTATTATATTTCATTTGCGCCCCGATGTATAGTCTTTCACAGCCGCAAAAGGGCTTAAAACCTTAGTTTCCGTCTTACGCGGGCATAAAGTAATAATCTTAGTTCTCCGCAAAAAAGATCGTAACTACAGTACCTTCGCCGACAGTGCTTTTTACATCGATCTTCGCGTTGTGGATCTGGGCTGCGTGCTTGACGATGGAAAGGCCGAGACCTGTTCCGCCCACTTCCTTGGAGTGGCTCTTGTCCACACGGTAAAAACGCTCAAAAATACGGTCCAGATGTTCCGCAGGGATGCCGATGCCGGTGTCCTCCACAGACACATATACCGCACCCGTGCGCACTGTGACGCTGCCGCCGTCGCGATTATACTTGATTGCGTTGTCGCAGAGGTTGTAAATCATGGTACGTACCAGCTCGGGGACGCCGCGCACGATGGTGTGCACCCCTTCGGTCCGAATGCTGATATTCTTATCGGCCGCAAGATGAGCCAGATCGTGAGTGACCTGCTCGGAGACATTGTGCAGGTCCGCGTCGGTCCATGCCATGTCCTCTCCGCCCTCATCCAGGTGGGAAAGATTGATGATATCCTCCACCAGAACGATCAGTCTCTGGGCCTCGTTGTAGATCTTCTCGGAGAAGGAACTCACATCCTCAGGCTTGGCAATGCCGCACTTTAAGAGTTCGGAATAACCTGAGATGGAGTGCAGAGGGGTCTTTAACTCGTGGGAGACATTTGCGGTAAATTCCCTTCGCTGCTGCTCCGCTTTTTCACGCTGCGTGATGTCAAAGAGCACCACAGCGGTTCCGGAGACGCCTCCGTCGGTCTTGATGGGGGAGGCGCTGATCTGAACGATCTTGCCATTGAGTTCCGCGATCCTTGTGCAGGAAGCACCTGCTGCCGCGGTCTGTACTGCCTCATGCAGCACGATATTGTCGCCGATGGCCTTCCTGCTCGCCGCGGGGGAGAGGTGAACGATGCCAAGGAAGCTCTGCGCCGCCGAATTGATCGTCAACACGTTGTTGCCTGCGTCCAGAAGCAGCATGCCCTCCTGCATGTTGCCCATAATGGTGTCAAACTCCTGTTTTTTCCGGGCGAGGGTGGCTGCCTGCACGGCAAGCTGCTGCTGTTGGGTATGTATGCGGGTGAGAAGCGGGGTCAGCTCGTCATAGCCCTCGTTCTCCAGGGGCGCATCCAGATTCAGTTTGTTCAGGGGCTCCACGATACGTCCCGCAAGGCGTTTTGCCAGGAAAAAGGCGAGGATCGCCGCGATCACCATAACGATCAGGATGGGCTGGGTCATTCCCAGGATCAGAAGCAGAACGCTTCCGTGAGACACGGAAGTACGAAGCACGGTCCCGTCACTTAAGCGCTGCGCGCAGTAAAAAGAACGCTCCATCAACGTGGAGGAATAACGGGAGCTCTCACCGTGTCCGCTTGAGAGGGCTTCCCTGATCTCCGCACGCTCCAGATGGTTCTCCATGGAACCGGTATTGGAGGTGCTGTCGTAGAGAACGGTGCCGTCGGAAGCGATCCAGGTGATTCGGTAGCCGTTCACTGTAAGTCCGTCAAAAAATTCTTCTCCCAGCTGCTCCACACCCTGCACCGCCAGCGCTGTCTCATTGCGCAGCTGACTTTGCTGGATCACAGAAAAATGATTGTAGAGCACTCCCAGGATCAGTGCCATTGTCACGCAAAAAACCGCCAGTGCCGCAGCACAGACGGCTCTGAAAACTCGTCTTGTCATACTGCTGCCTCCAATCTGTAGCCCACACCGCGCACGGTCTTAATATAGTCGCCGGCCTCGCCCAGCTTGGTGCGCAGGGTCGCAATGTGTACATCCACGGTGCGTGTCTCGCCCGCGTAATCATTCTCCCACACGGAGGAGAGCAGCCTGTCTCTGCTGAATACCTGACCTGGATTGCGCAGGAACAGATGGAGCAGTTCATATTCTTTCAAAGTCAGTTCGATCTCTTTGCCGGAAACAGTCACGCGGTGGCCGGACTCATGAAGTTCCAGGCTTCCGCAGCGAAGTACCGCTGCCGCCGTGGGCGCACTGCGGCGCAGGACCGCACGGATGCGTGATACCATCTCCACCATGCCGAAGGGCTTGGCAAGATAATCATCAGCGCCGGAATCCAGGCCGATGACCTTGTCGAATTCCGTGCCCTTGGCAGTCGCCATAATGACGGGGATATCCTGCGTCGCCACATACTCCCGCAGTTTCTTAAGGATCGTGATGCCGTCCTCATCGGGCAGCATGATATCTAAAAGGATCAGTTCCGGTTTTGCACCGCGCATGCCCTCCCAGAAGGCAGCGCCGCTCTCAAAACCAACCGCTTCGTAGCCCGACGCTCTCAGGGTGTAGAGCATCAGCTCGCGGATTCCGTTGTCATCTTCCACACAAAAAATCATAAAATTGCCTCCGGCTCCGGGGTCGTCGCGCTCTCACCCGGAAGAGTGTATTTTCGTGCATATCTCTCGAACTGTCGGATATAGCGATCGTCCGACATTCTTGCTGTTTTCAGTGATTCGTGCAGGTTGAAGTTGCCGTTTCTCATGTCGATCACACAGCCTGCAATATTGGAGCAGTGGTCTGCCACGCGCTCAAGCGCAGTCAGAAGGTCTGCCCAGATAAAACCTGCCTCGATGCTGCATTTTTCCTGCTGCAGTCTTCGGATATGATTGCTGCGCAGCTGTTCCTTCAGGCTGTCGATGACCTGCTCCAGAGGCTCCACATCTCCGGCGATCTGCGCATCTCCGTCAAGGAAAGCCTTTAAGGACAGCATCAGGATCTCGCTTACCGCGTCGGTCATCACGCCAAGCTCCTCAGCCGCCTGCGCGGAGAGGTGCAGCTGCTTCGCCTTCAGTTCTCCCGCAGACACCGCAAGCTCCACGGCGTGATCCGAGATCCTCTCGAAATCACCGATCATCTTAAGCAGCTTGGCAGCCTCGTTGCTGTCCTCGCCGCTGATCTGTCTTGTGCTTAACTGCACCAGGTAGGTGCCGAGAATATCCTCAAAGTGGTCGCACTTGTCCTCCGCTTCACGCACCAGCCCTTCCGTCTCGGGCGCATAGTCCGTAAGAAGATCGATGGCGCGGTTCATGGCAAGAGCAGCTGTCTCCGCCATCTGCGCTGCCACCTCACGACAGCGGTTCAGCGCGATGGGGGGAGTTGCAAGGAGTCTTACGTCAAGCTCTGTAAGCTGCTCAGGCTTTCTGCCCTCGGGTACCATTTTGCATACCAGAGTCTCCAGGAATCCGGAGAGAGGCAGCATCAGGACCGTACAGAAAATATTAAATGCGGAATGAGCCGCCGCGATGCCAAGCAGAGACGCGGACTCATCCAGAAGAAGCGGAGCAAACACCGCTTTTACAATGCAGAACAATACGAGACAAACTACGGTACCGATCACATTGAAGTTCAGATGCACCAGAGCGGCGCGCTTCGCGTTCTTGTTGGCGCCGACAGAGGAGATCATCGCTGTGATACAGGTTCCGATATTCTGTCCCATAATAATGGGGATCGCAGCTCCGTAGCTGACCTGTCCCGTGACGGACAGTGCCTGCAGGATACCAACGGAGGCGGAGCTGGATTGAATGATCGCAGTCAGTACCGCGCCGGCGAGCACGCCGAGCACGGGATTGCGAAACAGCAGGAACAAATCGGCAAATTCGGGAACATTCCTAAGGCCTGACACCGCGCCGGACATGGTCTCCATGCCGAACATCAGAGTGGCAAAGCCAAGCAGGATCATACCGCTGTCTTTTTTACCGTGTCCCCCGCCGAACATATAGAAAATAATACCGATCAGTGCGAGCACCGGCACAAAGGAGGCCGGCTTCAGCAGCTGCACAAACACATTGTGGCTGTCGATTCCCGCGAGACTTAAGATCCACGCAGTGATGGTAGTTCCCACATTGGCGCCCAGGATCACATTGATGGCCTGTTTCAGCGTCATGATGCCGGAGTTTACAAAACCTACCACCATGACCGTTGTCGCAGAGGAGCTCTGGATCACGGCGGTCACGCCGAGACCTGTCAGGAGTCCCGCAATTTTATGGTCTGTCAGTTTGCCGAGCAGTGTTCTCAGTTTTCCTCCCGCACGGCGCTCCAGGGCCTGTCCCATAAGGCTCATGCCAAACAGGAACAAACTCAGTCCGCCGATCAGGGTCAGTGCATTGAAAATCGTCATAGAGTCTTACCTTCTTTCCGGTTTTGGCTCTATTGTATTGCCGGCATATTAAATCTATTATCTTGTTTTTGTAAAATCTATGTAAAGTCGGCTGTTTTTACCTGTCTCTGCTGATGTCGGCCGCTGTCTGCGCAATGCCGAGGAGCATGAGCACGATCGCTGCCAGTGTAATGAACAGTCCGATTGCAGGAGGAAGGCTGTCCCTTGTAAGCAGTCCGATACTGTTTACCAGAAGACCCAACGCAAGCATCAGGGAAGGACGTCTCTTTCTGGGCTCCTCAATGCCGCTCTTCTGCTCATTCAGTGTCGCGATCATATCCTGCGTATGGAAATTGATGCGGGCAAAAGCCACCACGATAGCAAAGAGCAGGAAGAACAGAGCAAAGAAAACAGGATCGCCGGTCCTGACTGCCGCAAACAGTTCAACGAACATGCAGATCAGCTCAAGGATCGTAACCACGCGAAACATCTTAAGGATCTTGGTGTAGTGCTCAATGCGGGAGTCCACGTCTGTATAAAGTTCAAAGGGCTCGCCGTCCGCTTCCTTGCGAAGGATGACCCAATAGCCCCAGGACTGCACGATCTCAATGCCCGCCTCTCTCATAAAGCTGCGGTAATCCTCATCCACGGAACCGAATCTGCCGCAAATGTCGATCTGATATTCATACTTGCCGGGTTCACAGCGTTCGAAGGAGTAAAGACCTGCAAAAAAGCCCGTCATTGCCCATCCCTCTGCTGCCTTCTCATTTAACCATGCTGTCTCTTTATCCTTGTCAAAATAGAGCTTAAATGCTTTCATTTTCTTCCTCCATGATCTTTCCGTTCTCCGCCAGCTCGATCAAACGTGCTCTCTCTGCCAGGAAAACGCTTCTGCCTGTCTCTGTGATGATGTACTCTTTCTTCTTGCGGCTGGCCTCGTCCTCCGAGTACAGCACGATCCAGCCCTTCTTCTCCATGGTCTGGAGCGCTCCGTACAGAGTGCCCGCGCCCAGCTTCACTCTTCCGTCTGTCATCTTCTCGATCTCCTGGATAATGCCGTATCCGTGGTTGGGATGTCGAAGTGACAGCAAAATGTAATAGATCGCCTCTGTCAACGGTGTATCATTGTTACCCATATATATTCCCCTTTCTGAGTGTGTTTCCGATAATGGTATTTCAGGCTTGTCTGCGGATATCGGTTGTCGTTATATCCGCCCATGATATATCGTCTTCCGATATGTCATGATCATAATATATCAGCAGTCGATATATTTGTCAACATGGTTTTTTATTTTTTTCAAAAAAGAATCACCTTCTCTGAAACCGCAAATCGACTTTGATCAAGGCGATCTGCAATGTTCTGCCCCACACCGCCGCCGCATACAAAAACCTTGCAGCACCTCTGTACAGGTGTGCAAGGTTTATAAATTCGTGAATTGATCTTCAAATGCGGACTGACCGGGCAAATCTCTCCTGCCGCGGCATATCCGCGCTGCTCATGCGGCACGCGCACTCCGCCTCTACTCCCCGGCGCGAAGCTTGGTCAGCACGCAGCCGAACTTGATCCACCTGGCCATGGCCTTCGGGTCGGCGCTGTCCACATAGAAGGTCTCGCCGTATTCATTAACGGGCTCCAGACTGCAGGGGTGCGTCTGGTGGAACTTCCGGATGTAGGCGCAGCCGTTCTCCTTGTTGATGAAAATGCCTGTGTCACCGTCTCTGATGGGGCGCCTGGTCAGAAGGAGAACGTCCCCTTTATTGTAGACGGGATGCAGGTGATTGCTGGTGACCCGGATGCCGCAGCTTATGCGGTCACCGTATTTTTTCTTAAGGTCAGGGATCTTGACCTTCGTGACATTGGCGGAGTCGTAGATCATTCCGTCCTCCATATTGCCGGTGGGGACGTACACCGTCACATAGTCGTCGCTGTCTCCGTGACTGTCGCGGAACGCGTTTTCAAAATCCACCATCGCATCAATATAGGCCATCTGCGAGGGTGTCAGTGACATGATCTTTTTCTTCAGCTCCAGGTACGGGTCCGTGATGTTCGTAAATTCGAACGCAAGCTTACCCGTCAGAAGATACAGCCTGTAAATGACATAAAGGTCGATCCTCTCCGTATCGTAAGTAATGATCCTCTTGTAGGCCGAAAGCGACAGGTCCAGCTTCTCAGCCATGTGTTTCTGGCTGAAGCCCAGGCGAATGCGCTCCCGCTCCAGATTGTCCGCAAACTGTCTGCTCATCTCCAGACGCGTCAACATACGATCACCTCCATACTTCCATATTATATCGTCCGATGGTTCAAAAGTGAACCATTCCCACACGAAAATCCTTTCCCCGCGGTCACAAGGTAGTTCATCAGAGATGTTCGCCCGGTGCTACGCTTATTTTGTAAAACAAAGAATCCAAAAAGGAGGTACACTCATATGAAATCGTTGATTCGATGGGGAAATCCGGTGTTCTTCGCGGCGATGATCGTTGTAAACGCCTTAGCCAACATCCTTCCTCTCGGCGGCAATACCACCGGCGAAGTGTCGGCGGATTATCCTACCCTTTTCACCCCGGCGCCCTTCACTTTTTCCATCTGGGGCATCATCTATATTCTGATGGGCTTTTTCGCAGTCTATGCGACCATTATGTTTGAGGAGGACGACACTGCCTCCGTGATCCGCGACGACGTTAGCTTCTGGTTCATCTTAAGCTGCGTCATGAATATTGCCTGGATCTTCTCCTGGCATTACCGCAGGATCGGCCTGTCGACGATCTTCATTCTGGGTCTTCTGTGCTGCCTGATCGTCATCAACATGCGCTTCACGGTCCAACACGGCATCTGCCTTCCGGAGCGTATCTGCGTGTACGGTTTTAATATTTATCTCGGTTGGATCTGCGCCGCCGCAATTGCCAACATCAGCGTTTTGCTGAAAAAAGCAAACTGGACGGGCTTCGGCCTCTCCGAGCAGGTCTGGACCTTCTGCATTCTCCTGGTCGTCTGTCTCTTGGGCGTCGCTTTCGTGATCTGCGGCGGACGTTTTATGGCTTCCCTCGCGCTGTTATGGGCAGTCGCCGGCATTTTTGCCAAGCATATATCACGTATCGGGCATGACAACGCATACCCTCTGATCACAGTCACCCTTGTATGCGTATTTCTCGTGATCCTGCTGAACATTCTGCTGGCACCGTTCATGGCACAAAAACGCTCCTCATAACCGGAGGAGCACTCCTTGTTGTTCCGGCCGGCGCTTCCCCCGATACCCTTAGCACCGGCCGGTAAGTTAAAGCTTCGGCCGCAGGCCGGCATGGCATGTTTTTTCCGTCAGTCGGCACGGCGCTTTTCCACCGATTGGCGCGGCATATTTTCCCACCAGTCAGCATGGCCCATTTCCCGCCGGTCGACTGCAGCTAATCCACATAATACGCGATATCTGCTGCCATCCTGTATGTCCTGCGCTCTTCCCCCTCCCGTCGCTTGACATGAACCGGGACAACCGGAGAAACAGTTCCGTCATCGTTTCAATGTGCATCAGGAAATACGAGTCCCTCACCCTGCCTCGTTCCAATGATTCGCACAAGGAACTTATATGCCCCTTCATGGTGAGACAAGTAACTCTTATCTCATCATCGGCACGATCGGTATTGCATTGGCAGCATCTAAAAAGGATCCGCAAAATCTTCTGCGGATTCTTTTTATTTCTCTGTATTATCCCAGAATTTTCCCCAGCAGCTGCTCCAACGCTCGGAGACCGATGCTCTTCAGGCTGCTCTCCATGGTAACTATCAGATTATCTCCCGGATAGATTCCGTTCGCCTGATACAACTCCAGTTTTTCGATTGCCTTCTTGCAGTATTCCGGGTTGTCCATCATTCCAAAATGTTCCAGGTAGATCGTCCTTCTTCGCCGAATGTCCAGCAGAGTAAAATCCGGGTAGATCACCCTGCCCGTTCCCTGTGGCCGGATCTCTTCATGCTTGTATAGATCCGTATTTTTCACAAGCATCGACTTTTCCTCATTTTTGTCGGGAACTTTGCCCGCATCTCTGCTCTGCCCGAAGTGCAGTGGCTCTTCATACTTGTATGGAATCTGCATATACAGTAATTTGTCCGCAATGATTTTCTCAGACTTCGAACGCACAAGTTCTCCTCTCTCCGTCAGGAAACCATTCTCGATGGGATATGCCTTCCTGCCGGGCGCCTGCGTATTCTGCCAATTTTCCAAGTATTGTTCATCCGAAAAAATATACGGCTTCACGACCATCTTTTTTGCCTCCGGCAGATGCTCATACACATCTGTGAGATCTTCAGCCGGGAAATTTTTCAGGTAATACTTGATCGCCTTTTCCTGCTGCCCAAGAACCTGCAGAATTCTTTCATCATACTCCTTCTGCGCAAGTTGTCTTATGAGGTCCGCATCCTGCTTTTTCAGATACGTCTTTTCCGGCCACAAATAATACTGCGGATACCTCCCCTTATTCATCTCCACGCGCAGACTCCCCTCGGGCGCCGTGCATAAAGAAACTTCCGCTCTTCTTTTCAGTTCTCGAATGTAAGATAACTGTTCCTGTAAATGATTTCGATCCATTTATCCTCCTTTTCCTGCCGGTATTTAGTTGTTATTTGATAACGGGCTCATGCTTTCATCCGCATGCTTTCAAACGTATGTTTTCGCCCGTACCTTATGATTTGGGGATTATTGAGAGATTTGATAGATTTCAATGGCAGACTTTCTTAGCCGATTACCATCGAATGTGTGATTTGTTGGATTTTGATGGTAAAGACTCTCGGCCATTTACCATCGAGTATTAGATTTGTTGATTATTGATGGTAAACCTATTCGCTCGATTACCATCAATATATGATTTGTGGGATTGAGATGGTAAACTTTCTCATTTTTTTACCATCAGTTATTTGATTTTGGGGGTTCCGATGGTAATCCATCTCAATTTCTTACCATCAGCCTTTAGATTTGCGAGATCACGATGGTAAACCGCCTCTGCCATTTACCATCAACCTCTTACCATCGGGCATTTACCCTCTCCCGCGCACCGCGCGGGCACCTGCATCTACCCAAAGAAC
>JAZULD010000038.1:0-4567 GCA_045643625.1 Acetatifactor sp.
CCAAGCACATCGAGAGCAAGGTCAAGGTATTAAGCGGCGGCGAGCAGGCCAAGGTTCGTCTGTGTAAGCTCTTAAACCGCAACACCAATTTACTGCTCTTAGACGAGCCCACCAACCACCTGGATGTGGATGCCAAGGAAGAGCTGAAGCGCTCCCTCAAAGAGTACAAGGGCAGCATCCTGATGGTTTGCCACGAGCCCGAGTTCTACGATGGTCTCGCCACCGAGGTCTGGGACTGCACCAAGTGGACCACAAGACTCTAAAGCGCGGTACATGTTCCCGCACAACAACATATTTTTACAAAACCAAAGAGAAGGTCATCGGACCTTCTCTTTTTCATATCTTTCATTTCCTGTTTTTCAGGTTTATATCCTGCGCACATCTTCCGGCTTATCTCTCGTATTCGAAGGAGTGCAGGAATCTCTGTGCTCGCTCGGTCTCGGGCTTCTCGAAGAATGCCTTGGGATCGCGGCTCTCCTCAACGATCGCGCCGTTCTCAAGGAAGAGCACTCTGTCGGCGATCGCTTTTGCAAAGGCCATCTCGTGGGTAACGATCAGCATAGTGCTGCCGGCCTTGGCCAGATTGATGACTACTTCCAGTACCTCGCGAACCATCTCGGGGTCCAGTGCTGCGGTGATCTCGTCAAGCAGCAGGATCTCGGGGTGCATGATCAGCGCGCGCACGATGGCAACTCGCTGCTTCTGTCCGCCGGAGAGCTGACGGGGATAATCGTCCTTGCGGTCAGCCAGACCGACAAGTCCGAGAAGCTCGATCGCTTCCTTCTCCGCCTCGGCGCGGTTTCTCTTCTGCACCTTCAGGGGCGCTAAGAGGATGTTTTCGATAATCGTCTTGTGGGGGAACAGATCGTAGCTCTGGAACACCATACCGATGCGCTGACGCATGCGGAAGATGTCGGGGGAATCCTTCTTCACGGGCTCACCGTTTAAGAGGATCTCGCCGCCCTGGATGTCCTCCAGTGCATTGATGCAGCGAAGCAATGTACTCTTGCCGCAGCCGGAGGGACCGATGACTACGATAACTTCACCTTTTTGTACGTTAAGATTCAGGCCGTCCAGCACGACGTTGGTGCCGTAGCCTTTTTTCAGGTTTTTGATCTCAAGCAAAGTATTTTCCATTTATGCCCACCTCTTTTCAAGATATCCTGCCATTTTGCTGATCGGCCAGCAGATCAGGAAATATAAGAGAAATACCACCGCAAACACGCCGAAGGCTGCGTTGGGAGAAACTCTTCTGTTGGCCTCGATGATCTGCTGTCCCACCTTCAGTACCTCGACGATGCCGATCATCATAACAAGGCTGGTGGTCTTGATCATACGGGTGATCAGGTTGATGGACAGGGGGATCAGACGTCTCACAGTCTGGGGAAGGATCACGTACAGATACACCTGCGTGGTGCTCATGCCCAGCGCCATGGCGCTCTCGTACTGGATCTTCGGGATACTGATCAGCGCGCCGCGGACCAGGTCGCCCATCTCGGCGATGCCCCAGAAGCAGAAAACGATGATCGCAGAAGCCTCTGCGGAGAGGTTTAAGCGGAACACTCTGGTGGTTCCGAAAAACACAACAAACAGAAGAACCATCTGGGGCATGATGCGAACGATCTCCAGATAGACTCTGAATACTGCCTTGATCACTTTATTTTTGGAGGTCATCAGCATGCCGGCCACTAAGCCCAGCACGATGCTGATGGCGACGGAGATGAGACTGATCCTGACGGAGACCCAAAGGCCGCCCAGAAGTCTCATGAAATTGGTTCCTTTAAACAGTACATCAATCCCCAAACTCTGCATGTCTCAGCCTCCTTTCCACATAACTGCCCAGGATGGAAACAGGCAGAAGCATGATCAGGTAAAAAACGACCAGCATGCTCAGGCACTCGATGGTCTTGGCATACATACCGATCAGATCCTTGGCGGTGAACATTAAGTCCATCAGGCTGACCGTTGAGAAAACGCTGGTCTCTTTGAGCAGGAAGATGACGTTCGCCACGATTCCGGGCACACTGGAGGAGATCGCCTGAGGCAGGATCACATAGCGGAATACCTGACCTCTGGTCATTCCCAGACTCTCTGCGCTCTCGGACTGGATCACGGGGATGTTCTCCAGACCGCTCCTGAAGGTCTCAGCCATATATGCGCCGCCGAGGAGTCCCAGGCCCAGCACACCGCAGGTCTGCGGAGATAAGCTGATGCCGATCTTCGGCAATGCAAAATAGATGAAAAACAGCTGTACCAGCAGAGGTGTGTTGCGGAACAGTTCGATATAGAAGCCGATGATCCTTCGAAGCACGGGCACCTTCCAGTGAACGATGACTGCGCTCAGGGTTCCTAAGAGGAACGCCAGAGCAATGCCCTCCCAGCCGATGGTGACGGTCAGGATCAGTGCGTCCTTGAATCTCGGCAGATATGAAACGATCACATCAAAATCCATGTGTTATCTCCCGGTGTTAGTCTTGATTTCTGTGGTCTAACTTCTTGGCTGCCAGCATTCCGGCACCCTGCATAAGCTGCACGATGGCAACGATAAATACTAAGGTAACGAGCATTACGCCTGTCTCGTAGCGGTAGTAACCGTAACGGATGGCGATATCGCCCAGTCCGCCGCCGCCGACAACGCCGGCCATTGCGGAATAACCAAGCACTGTTCCCAGCACGATAGTCGCGCCCAAGAGCAGGGAGGTTCTTGCCTCACCGATCAGAACCTTGAAGATAATGGTTCTGGTCTTGGCGCCCATGCTGATGGCTGCCTCGACTACGCCGCGGTTGACCTCCTTTAAGGAGGACTCCACCATACGACCGATCAGGGGCGCTGCCGCGATGGTCAGGGGCACGATGGTTGCGGTGGAACCGTAGGTTCTGCCTACGATCAGCTTGGTCATGGGCATTACCAGGATCAGCAGGATCAGGAAGGGAACGCTTCTGGTGATGTTAATGATCACATCCAGAATGCGGTAGACCGTCTTGTTGGGCTTGATGCCGTTCTTATCGGTCAGTGTCAGGATCACGCCCATGGGCAGACCCAGCACATAGCCGAGAACAGTTGACACTATCGTCATATAAAAAGTATCTCTGATACCCTCGAGGAGCATGGTGACCATTGTACTATCCCACATCTGTCATTTCCTCCGTTTCTTTGATCAGGAGCAGTCTCTTAGCTGCCACTGACTTAGGATTTTCGAAGATCTCGCTCACGGTGCCGCACTCCTGTACCACACCGCCGTCCAGAACCGCAACATGTGTGCAGACCTCCTGAACGACCGCCATCTCGTGTGTGATGATCACAACGGTGATGCCTCTGGTGTCGTGGATCTTTTTTAACAGACCTAAGATATTCTTGGTTGTCTCGGGGTCTAAGGCGCTGGTCGCCTCATCGCTCAAAAGAATGTCGGGCTCATTGGCAAGCACGCGTGCGATGGCAACTCTCTGCTTCTGTCCGCCGGACAGCTGGGAGGGATATGCATATGCCTTCTCCTCCAGGCCCACTTCTCTTAAGAGCTCCATGGCCTTTTTCTTGCGCTTGCCCTTGGAGATGCCTCTGATCGCCAGAGGGAAGCAGACATTGCTTAAAACCGTCTGCTGCTCCAACAGATTAAAGTGCTGGAAGATCATGCCGATCTTCTGTCTGCGCAGGCGCAGCTGCTCCATGTCCATTTTCAACAGGTCCTGACCGTCGATGAAGACCTCACCGCTGTCAGGGCGCTCCAGCAGATTTAAGCATCTTACCAGAGTACTCTTGCCGGCACCGGACAGACCGATGATGCCGAAGATATCATTCTTTTCAATGGAGAGAGATACGTTGTTAAGTGCCTTGACCGAACCGTTTTTGGCGGTGAAAGTCTTGGAGATCTCGCGTACCTCGATATACCCCTTATCCATCATTTTCTCCTCTTTTTGTATTGCTTTCATTACAGCGAAAAAAGCGGACAGGGCAAAATACGCCTGCCGTCCGCTTTCAGTTCCGATATTACTCTTCGAAAGGTACTACCGCACCGTCATAGGTTGCGTTGATGTAATCCTTGATCGCATCAGACTTCAGTACATCTACCAGAGCCTTGATACCCTCGTTCTCCTCGTTGCCTTCCTTGACTACGATGATGTTTACATAGGTCTTTGCAGCCTCGGAATCGCTCTGCTCATATGCGATGGAGTCATGTGCTACGGAGAAGCCGGCCTCAAGTGCGTAGTTGCCGTTTAATACGACGAAAGCAACCTCGCCCTTTACTCTGGGCAGCTGTGCAGCCTCCAGCTCCTGGATCTTGATGTTGTTGGGATTCTCTACGATATCGTTAACGGTTGCAAGGAGGCCTGCGCCGTCCTTTAACTTGATCAGACCGTTGTCCTGGAGAAGCAGAAGTGCTCTTGCCTCGTTGGTGGTATCGTTGGGAACTGCGATCACATCGCCGTCAGCGATGTTCTTTAAGTCATTCTTGGTACCGGGATAGATACCGAAGGGCTCGTAGTGGATCTTGCCTGCAACTGCAAGCTTGGTGCCCTTCTCCTCGTTGAAGTTCTCGAGATAGGGAACATGCTGGAAATAGTTTGCATC
>JAZULD010000039.1:0-19210 GCA_045643625.1 Acetatifactor sp.
AGTTGCCAAGGACAAGCTGGGACTGGTCTACGAGGGCGAGATCCTCTACAAGGAGGAAGACTGACTGCAAAAATGGGACTGTGAAGATTCACGGTCCTTTTCTTTTGCCCGAAAAACGGGCGCATTCCCGGCAGCCGCAGACTGTATCAGTGCTGTTATGTTCCTTGACTTTTCCGGGGAGGATGCGGTAACATTGCGAATATGGAGAGAGCACAGCAGATCGAGAAAAAAGTGTTCTCCTACATGGAGGAACATCATATGCTGTCGGCGGGCGATTCGGTCGTTGTCGGCGTTTCGGGAGGAGCGGATTCCGTGTGCCTCCTTCTTTTGCTGTGCGAATATGCGAAGACCGTGCCGTTAAAACTGCAGGCAGTCCACGTGGACCACGGGATCCGTCCCGAGGCCATGGAGGATGCGGCGTTTGTTGAAAAACTGTGCGCAGAACTGTGTGTTCCCTACACCCTTGTAAGGGCAGACGTGCCGCAGATCTCAGCGAGGCGCGGAATCTCCCTTGAGGAGGCCGGAAGAGAGGCAAGGTATGAAGCCTTTTCCGACATCGCAGAACAAAATAGCGCCAAGATCGCGGTTGCTCACAACTTAAACGACCGCGGTGAGACTGTGCTGTTCCACTTATTCCGCGGAACCGGCATGAAGGGTCTCGGCGGCATCAGACCGGTGCGCGACAATGTGCTGCGCCCCCTGCTTGTACTGACAAGAGCCGAGATCGAGGAGTACCTTGCGTTGAAGCAGAGATCCTTTTGTCAGGACCGCACCAACGATGAGGACGATTACACAAGGAACCGCATCAGGCATCACATCCTGCCCTACGCGGAGCAGGAGATCTGCAAAGGCAGCACGGAGCATCTGGCAAAATGTGCCGAGCAACTGACCGAGGCCCAGGAGCTGATCGATGAGTTAACAGCGGAGGCTTTTGAGAGGTGTGTTACAGTTGCTGACGAGGGCGAATTGCAGTTAGACCTTGCGGCATTCGAGAAGGAGCGTACCTATTTGCAGAAGTGTCTGCTCCACCTGATGCTTGCGAAGGCCGCAGGCGAGGCAAAGGACCTTGGCACCGTCCATGTGGAGGAACTTCTTGATATCTGCAGAGGCAGGAGCGGAAGAAGCGTCGATCTCCCCGGCGGCGTGTGCGCAGTAAGAGAGTTCGGACGGGTCGTTATAAGAAAGAGGGCAGTGGATCCGAAGGAAGCAGTGATCACGATTCCCCTTCCCGCAGACGGAGAACACATTGCAGACGTATCCTTCATCGCAAATGCACCCGCAAGCCTTGTTTTTCGCGTTTTTTCCCGAGAAAAAGGCACACAAGTGCCCACAGAGCAGTATACGAAACAGTTTGATTATGATAAAATAAAAGGTACGCTGCAGATCAGACGCCGAAGGAGCGGAGATTATCTTCCGATCCGCAAGGCTGACGGAACCACAGGACGCAAGTCCCTGAAGGAGTTCATGATCGATCTGAAGATCCCCGCAGGCGACAGGGACAGGATCCCGGTGATCGCGGTGGGAAGCCGCGTGATCTGGCTCGTCGGTTACCGCATCGGCGAGGACTGCAAACTCGATGAGAGCACAAGACGCGTTTTGCAGATCGAGTGGCGAAAGAACTGACCTACAGCGAGAGAAGCGGTTTTTGCAGTAAACAGAACCGGTTTTTACAGAAGAAAGAACTGATCTTACAGGAGCAGGAGACTCTTATTTACAGAAAGGCAGGATAACATCATGGCAGAAAAAGTAAACGTATTGATCCCCGAAGATGAGGTAGACGCAAGAATCAAAGAGATTGCAGACATGATCAACAAGGATTATGAAGGCAAGCAGATTCATCTGATCTGTGTATTAAAGGGCGGCAGCTTCTTCCTCTGCGAGCTTGCAAAGAGAATCACCGTACCCGTATCCTTAGATTTCATGTCCATTTCCAGCTACGGCAGCTCCACCAAGTCCAGCGGCGTTGTTAAGATCGTTAAGGACTTAGACGAGCCTATCCAGGGCAAGGACGTTCTGGTTGTAGAGGACATCGTAGACAGCGGCAGAACCTTAAGCTACCTGCTTGAGCTCTTAAGCGACAGAGGTCCCAAGTCCCTTCGTCTGTGCACTCTGCTCGACAAGCCCGACAGAAGAGTTGTGGACGTACACGTAGACTACACCTGCTTCGCAATTCCCGATGAGTTCGTTGTAGGTTACGGCCTTGACTACGATCAGAGATACCGCAATCTTCCTTATATCGGTGTAGTTTCCTTAGAGGACTAAAAAACATACGCCGCTTTGACACAAGTACAGGAGGCATAATTTTTGAGAAGAGAACGAGGTTTTAATACCATCATTCTGTTCGTTCTGCTGTTGGGCATCATCTATTTCTGCGTCAGCCTGGCAGGCTCCGAACAGGATGCATATACCAGAGCACAGTTCGTGAAGGATCTGGATTCAGGCAGCGTTTCGCAGATCACTGTGAATCCCAACAGAGAGACCCCTACAGGTTATCTTTCGGTGCAGCTTAAGAACGGACTGAGCAAAAAGATCTATTTCACAGACATCGCAGAGGGCGAGAAGCTGGCTGAACAGTACGGTTTCGATCCCGAGATCCGCGATGTCAAGCGTGAGAGCTTTTTTGTCACCAATATTCTGCCCATTCTGCTGATCCTGGGCATGGGATTCCTTATCTTCATGTTCATCAGCGCCCAGAATGCGGCCAACGGTTCCGCCAACAGCCGGATGATGAATTTCGGCAAGAGCAGAGCGACCATGCAGATTGGTGACAAGACTGTCACTTTTGCACAGGTGGCAGGATTAAAAGAGGAAAAAGAAGACCTTCAGGAGATCGTTGACTTCCTGAAGAATCCCGGAAAATATACAAGCGTCGGCGCGAGAATCCCCAAGGGCGTTCTGTTGGAGGGCCCTCCCGGAACAGGTAAGACCCTGCTCGCCAAGGCAGTTGCAGGTGAGGCAGGCGTGCCCTTCTTCAGCATTTCCGGCTCCGATTTCGTGGAAATGTTCGTAGGTGTGGGCGCATCCCGCGTGAGAGATCTGTTTGACAACGCCAAGAAAAACGCACCCTGCATCGTTTTTATCGATGAGATCGACGCGGTGGCAAGACGCCGCGGTACCGGTATGGGCGGCGGACACGACGAGAGAGAGCAGACCCTGAACCAGATGCTGGTTGAGATGGACGGCTTCGGCGTGAACGAGGGCATCATTGTGATGGCTGCCACCAACCGTGTGGACATCCTGGATCCCGCGATCCTTAGACCCGGTCGTTTCGACCGCAAGGTCGCAGTGGGTACTCCCGATGTTGCGGGAAGAGAAGAGATCCTCAAGGTGCATTCCAAGAACAAGCCTCTGTCCGAGGAGGTCGATCTTGCCAAGATCGCAAGAACCACAGCAGGCTTTACCGGCGCGGATCTTGAGAACCTGATGAACGAGGCTGCCATCAATGCGGCTAAGGACAGCAGACCTTTCCTGACCGCTGCGGATGTGGACAAGGCATTCGTCAAGGTCGGCATCGGCACCGAGAAGCGCAGCAAGATCATCTCCGAAAAAGAGCGCAAGATCACCGCATACCACGAGGCCGGACATGCGATCCTCTTCCATGTTCTGCCCGATATGGAGCCCGTATATACCGTTTCCATCATCCCCACCGGCGTAGGTGCCGCAGGTTACACCATGCCCCTGCCCGAGAAGGATCAGATGTTCTTAACCAAGGGCAAAATGCTCCAGGAGATCATGGTTTCCCTGGGCGGCCGTATCGCGGAGGAGCTGATCTTCGGCGATATCACCACAGGCGCCTCCAGCGATATCAAGAGAGCGACCAAGGTTGCCCGCAATATGGTGACCCGTTTCGGTATGTCCGATGAGCTTGGTGTGATCAGCTATGACGACGATGACAACGAGGTATTCATCGGCCGCGACCTGGCACATGCCAAGGGCTACAGCGGGATCGTTGCATCCAAGATCGACGCTGAGGTCAAGAGTATCGTTGACGACTGCTACGCCAAGGCCACCGCTCTCATCAAGGAGCATAACGATGTGCTGCACGCATGTGCAGAGCTTCTTCTTGAGAAGGAGAAGATCACCAGAGAAGAATTCGAGGCGCTTTTTGAAAACCGCGCGTAAGGCAAAGGTGCTTGCGTGATATCTGACAGGTGAAAGATCGAGGAACGATCGCCTGCGCAGGAGTATTCGCCGGCCGAAGCACTTCGTGCGAGAAGTTTTCAAGAACCGCAAATGATAAGACAGGAATCGGAGAACATATGAATTACGATTATGATATGGACAAGATCCGTCGACTGGAACATCAACATTATTACATTTCAAACATGAGGCCCCTCTTTCTGAGACGGGCCTTGTTTGCGGATACATCCGAGGAGTTTATTTCTCCCGCACAGCCCGAAAAATACGACAACATCACCCTTCGCTTCCGCACGGCCAGGGACAACGTAGACTGCGTCTACATCCACTTTAACGGCGAGCGTTTCCTGATGAACAAGGCCGAGAGCGAGGGAGATTTTGACTACTACACCTACAGATACAAGCTGGGTGTGGGCAAGTTCGCCTACCACTTCGAGATCAAAGCGGGCAATATCACCTGCTTTTACGATCAGAGAGGTGCGGTGCCCGAGCCCGACCCTCACTACGATCTGGTAGTGATCCCCGGCTTCAAGACCCCCGATTGGGCCAAGGGTGCCGTGATGTACCAGATCTATGTGGACCGTTTCTGCAACGGCGACCCTGACAACGATGTACAGACCGGTGAGTACTGCTACATCAACGAGCAGGTCAACCGCGTGGAGGACTGGTCCCGCAATCCCCGCGCCATGGATGTCCGCGATTTTTACGGCGGTGATTTACAGGGCGTTCTCGACAAAATGGACTATCTGGAGGAGCTGGGCGTAGAGGTGATCTATTTTAACCCTCTCTTCGTATCACCCTCCAATCACAAATACGACAGCCAGGACTACGACAACATCGATCCCCATCTGGGCAAGATCGTGGAGGACGGCGGCGAGCTGCTGCGTCCCGGGGACCATGACAATGCGCACGCCACCCGCTACATCAAGCGTGTGACCGACAGGAAGAATCTGGACGCTTCCAACGAGCTCTTTGCCAAAGTGGTGGAGGAGGCTCACAGACGAGGCATGCGCGTCATCATGGACGGCGTGTTCAACCACTGCGGCTCTTTTAACAAGTGGCTGGACAGAGAGCGCATCTATGAAAACAGCGAGGGCTACGAGAAGGGCGCCTATGTCAGCGCAGACAGCCCCTACCGCGACTATTTTGATTTTGAGAAGGAGCAGTGGCCCTACAACCCTCACTATGTGGGCTGGTGGGGACACAATACTCTGCCCAAGTTAAATTATGAAAAGAGCGAAGAACTGGCGCAGTATGTTTTGAATGTTGCCAGGAAATGGATCTCCCCGCCCTACAATGCGGACGGCTGGAGACTGGACGTGGCAGCAGACTTAGGTCACAGCTTAAGCTACAACCACAAGTTCTGGCAGCGCTTCCGCAAGGCGGTGAAGGAGACCAATCCCGAGGCCATTATCTTAGCGGAGCACTACGGCAGCACCAGGGAATGGCTGCAGGGCAATGAGTGGGATACCGTCATGAACTACGATGCCTTCATGGAGCCCGTGACCTGGTTCCTCACCGGTATGGAGAAGCACAGCGATCACTACAGCGAGGACCTGTACGGCAATGATGAGGCATTTATCGACATCATGGCGAGAAACGGTGCCAACTTTACACTTGAAAGCCTTCAGACCGCGATGAACGAGCTCTCCAATCATGACCACTCCCGCTTTATGACACGTACCAACCGTCTGGTGGGCCGCGTGAACACCAGAGGCAGCGAGGCCGCTGAGATAGATGTCAACAAGGCAGTTTTCTGCGAGGGCGTTGTCATGCAGATGACCTGGGTGGGCGCACCTACCATCTACTACGGCGATGAGGCCGGACTGTGTGGATTCACCGATCCCGACAGCCGCAGGACCTATCCCTGGGGACGTGAGGACCGCAAGCTCATCGACTTCCACAGAGACC
This sequence comes from Acetatifactor sp., assembly GCA_045643625.1. Taxonomy (GTDB): domain Bacteria; phylum Bacillota; class Clostridia; order Lachnospirales; family Lachnospiraceae; genus Acetatifactor. The sequence continues at coordinate 6,049 of JAZULD010000039.1, forward strand.
TGATCCATCTGCGCAGAGAGCATGAGGAGCTTCGAACCGGTTCCCTGAAGATGGTGGACAGCGACAGACATTTCCTCTGCTACCTGCGTTTCCGCAAGGGTGAGAAGTGCCTGATCCTCATCAATAACCGTCCCGAAAGTCTTGCAAGAGACATCTCCGTCTGGGAGCACGGCACCGGCAAGGAGGGCGGTTTCCGCACGATCTTTGCTTCTGATGCAGAGGGTTATTCCCTGAGCGGAGAGACCTACAAATTGGAGGCAGGCATCCTGAAGATCGTTTTACCTCCCACCTCCGCCGTTATTTTAAAATATTTTGAATGAATGCCTGATTAATGGGGAATTCGTGCTTGCAATTTCCCTGAAGGTATGGTAATATCTGTTTTTGTCAGGACGTATTAACGTCTGCATGGATGGATTCCCGAGTGGCCAAAGGGGACAGACTGTAAATCTGCTGCAAATTGCTTCGGTGGTTCGAATCCACCTCCATCCATTTGTATTGTGAAGTGGCTCATTAGGGCTTCGGCCCGGGAAGAAGTCGTCACAATACATTGAGCCGCTGGTGTGGCGGAATAGGCAGACGCAAGGGACTTAAAATCCCTCGGGGGCAACCTCGTGCCGGTTCAAGTCCGGCCACCAGCATAAGAAGTACCGATTCGTCGGTGCTTCTTTTTTTGTGCCTTATGACACAACTTCGACACATCTTTGTGATATGTTGGTAGTATACGGAGGTGCTTATGCAAAAGATACTGATCATAGAGGATGATGCCTCAATTTCGAATCTGATAGCTGCGACGCTTGTACACAACGGATATGAGACCGTCTGCGCATATGACGGCAAAGAGGGCGCGGATCTGTTTGACAGCGGACATTTCGATCTGGTTTTGTTAGACCTGATGCTTCCAAAGATCAGCGGGTACGAGCTGCTTGACTATTTTGGCTCGTCTGAGACGCCGGTGATCATCATCTCAGCCATGGGACAGGTGCAGGAGAGGATCAAGGGACTTAAGATGGGCGCGGATGATTTCCTGGTGAAGCCTTTTCAGATCGGCGAGCTGATCGCGAGGGTGGAGTCTGTGCTTCGAAGAACCGGTGCTAAGTCCGGGAATTTTGTGTGCGGAGATCTTACGGTGAATTTTGACTCCCGAGTGGTGACAAAGGGCGGCGAGGAGGTGGAACTGACAGCCAAGGAATTCGACCTTCTGGCAGTGCTGGTCCGCAACAAAAATATCGCTCTGAGCAGATGCTTCCTGTACGAGTCGGTCTGGGAGGAAGAGTACACCGGCGAGACCAGAACTTTGGACAATCACATTCAGAGGCTGCGGAAAAAGACCGGCTTAAGCGATCGGATCCAGACCGTGTTCCGCATCGGCTACAGGCTGAGAGTATAGGAGAGGCAGGATGAAATTTTACACGAAACTGTTTTTGGGAATCATGCTGATCCTGACGGTGTCCCTGTCTTTTGCCGAATATTACACGGTGTTCAATACCTTTCGGACGGGAATCGAGCATGAGACGGACAACGCCATGCGAAGGCACCAGCTGGTAAAATACGCCCTGCAGGCCGACCTGGTGGCAGCAGGGAATATCGAGCCTGCGACGATCGAAAAGATCGCGGAGCGCACCGGGCAGGCATTCGAGATGGATTTTTCGCTGGGTATCGCCCCCGAGGGAAGCGACTACGATTACCTGTACTACTCAGTGATCGAGGAGGACGGGGAGCAGTATGTGTCAGTCTCAAGCTGCTTCGAGCAGAGCGGACAGGTATTTTTGCTTGAGAGCAGGGAGCGGATATCCTATGTTTTCAGGGAGGCGAAACAGATCCGGAAAAACTGCAGGATCGCATTCGCGGAGACGATCTTTGTGGGACTGCTGCTTGCGGCGGCAATGTCTTTCGGATTAACGTATCCCATAAAAAAATTGAACCGTGCAAGTCAGGCGTTTACGGAAGGCGATTATGACAGGCGCGTGAAGCCCATGTCCCGCGACGAGGTGGGTGAGCTTGCGGTCTCCTTCAACAAAATGGCAGACTCCATCACCGAGAAGATCGAGGCGCTGGAGCTTGCGGTGCAGCAGAGGGAAGACTTTGTGGCGGGCTTTGCTCACGAGATCAAGACGCCCATGACCAGTATCATCGGCTACGCCGACACTCTGTATCAGAGGGAAATGTCCAAGGAGGATGTGCAGGAAGCTGCGGGATATATTCTGAACGAGGGGCTGCGGCTGGAGGCTCTGTCCTTTAAACTGCTGGACCTGATTGCGCTGGATCGGCAGAACTTTTTGCCGGAGGAGATGAATCTTCGGGAGGTGTTTGAGGATATCGCTCAGACGGCGGGCGCAGTCTGCGAAAAACGTAGCGTGCAGCTTTTTGCCGAGGCGGACGAAGCGTATGTGAAGATCGAGTACGACCTGTTTAAGACGATGCTGTTAAATCTGATCGACAACGCGTCGAAGGCGGGCGGCAGCAGAGTCGCCGTGACCGGCCGCAGGGAGAAAAGCGGGTACCGGATCACGGTGGAGGACGACGGCAGAGGCATACCGGAGGAGGAACTGAACCGTATCACAGAAGCTTTTTATATGGTGGACAAGTCCCGTTCCAGAAGGGAGCACGGTGCCGGACTGGGACTGGCGCTCTGTGAAAAAATAGCGGCTGTTCACAGTACGGAGCTTTACTTTGCAAGCAAGGTCGGAGAGGGTACAAAGGTATGGTTTATCCTGCCTGTCTCGGAAAAGGAGGAAGCGAGATGAGAAGATTATCGAACATAGCGCTCCTTCTGTGTGTCGGCGGACTTATGATCGCCGCGTGGATGATCGTTCCCGGCAAGATGTTGGACAGACAGATGCAGCAGGCCTTCTGTACGGGGGTTGCGGTGCCTGTGGAGAATGTCCAGCCCTACGGTGAAGAGTATGCTGAGCTTCGCCGGAAGCTGCGCAGGGCGATCCTTGCCAGGACAGAGGGAGAGTACACAAGAACTCCCGCAGACCCCGCGGAGGAGATGACCGTGCAGACAACAGAAAGGTTCCGGAAATTTGTAAAGCTGTGGTCCGATGCGGCAGGAATGCGCATTTTAGGCGAGGAAGAGGACGCGGAGGAGAATCTTTTCCTGTGCGTGCGGGATAAGGAGTGCGAGCTGGCTGTTTTTTACAGAAAGGATCCGGACATCTATGCTCCCAATCCGGTCTACCTGGAGCCTGCAAGCGGAATCCCTGTGAGCGGCACGGTCTGCATTGATATGAGCGATTCAATCGTCACGGTGGACGATCTGTGGAAGGGACTTCTTGAGGCCTATGGGCAGGAGCTGGGTATCCCGATCTACGAGAATTCATATGAGGACCTGCCGATCAGGCAGAACGCAGTGGAAATCTATGATGTGAGTAAAATGTACGACGCGGGAGAGATCCCGGCGCGGAAGATCATTGATGTGAACAGAGGTCTGTACGCGGAGAGTATGGACGGCAGCTGCATGCTGGAAGCGGCGGTGAGCAGGTTCGACAACGACAGACTGATCTTTGATTTTGCCCTGCAGCTTGCCGAAAATTGAGAATGTTGCAACTTGTACACATCTGTGAGAGATTATCATGACACCTCTCTGTTAGGATCGTTTTTAACAGGGAGGTATTTTTATGAGAAGAAAAAGAAGAATGCAGTTATACAAATTGCTGCTGCTTGGCGGACTGGTATGTCTGATCGTCGTGCTCGGCCGGATGGTGCGGATCGAGAGGGAACTGGTGAGGGAGATCAGGGAGAGAGAGGCGCAGCTTATGATTCAACAGACGGTCGGTTCGGGCTCCCGGCAGGACGTAGAAGCGACCGGTGATAATGAGATGAGCATCGATGAAATGCGCAAATACATCAAAAAGCACCCTGAGCTCTATCCGGAGGAGCTGAGAGAACTTGCTGCGAAAAACGAGGAGGCGGTGGAATATGTCTACAACTACCCTGCCCTGGCGGACGAGATCTTCCCCGTGGACCTGTCGGAGGAGGCTTCATCCGAGACTGTTCCGCTGCTTCTTCAGTGGGACAGGAGATGGGGCTACTGTACCTACGGAAGCGGCCTGATCGGCTACACCGGCTGCGGCCCCACCTGTCTGTCCATGGTCAGTCTGTTTCTCACAGATAATGAAAAGTACACCCCGCAGTACATTGCGGAGTATGCACAGCGGGAGGGCTACTATGTGCAGGGCAGCGGAACCACCTGGGACCTGATGAGCAGCGGCTGCAAAAAATTTGGCCTGAAGGCAACCGAGCTGGCTGCGGACGAGAACGTGGTAAAGGCTGCTCTGGACAAGGGGCATCCGGTCATCTGTGCCATGAGAAAGGGCGACTTCACCGACAGCGGACATTTCATCGTGATTGCAGGATATGACAGGGAAGGCCTTCGCATCAACGATCCAAACAGCAGGGAGAGAAGCGAGAAGCACTGGGAATTCGACAAGATCAAATATCAGATCCGAAATCTATGGGCATTTGAGAGAAAATAACAGCGCAGAATTAAGAAGTACCGATTCGTCGGTGCTTCTTTTTTGTGAGCAGAGCTTTTTTGCGGTTCCGGCATGATTCTTTATATGTCTCAAATATCATTTTTTGCTCGCAGCGGGAAGAAAAGATAGCAAAAACAGGGCAGTTGCGGTATAATAGAAACGGCTATGTGTCAAAACGCAGAAGATGCGATGCACAGGACATACAGGAGGAAGATCTTGAGATATTACATTGCTGATCTGCATTTTTTTCATGAGGCATTGAATACAGGCATGGACCGGCGCGGCTTTGCGGACGTGACGGAAATGAATGAGATGATGATCGCTAAGTGGAACAGCAAGGTCAGACAGAATGATGAAGTGGTCATCATCGGAGATTTTTCTTTCGGAAGCCCTGAGGAGACAGGCGAAGTCCTGAAGCGTTTGAACGGCAGACTCTATCTGATCAAAGGCAACCATGACTATTTTGTCAACCACAAGCGCATGGACCTGTCAAGGTTCGTGTGGGTGAAGCCCTACGAGGAGATGTCTGACAACGGCAGGAAGGTGGTGCTGTGTCACTATCCCATCATCTGCTACAACGGCCAGTACCGTATGAACAAAAAGGGCACTCCCCATACCTATATGCTCTACGGACATGTGCACGACACCATGGACCAGAGGTTAGTCGAGCAGTTCGTCAGGATCACCAGAAGCACTGAGATCCGAAACGCGGACGGCGAGATGATGAACATCCCCTGCAACATGATCAACTGTTTCTGCAAGTACTCGGACTACGTGCCCCTCACTCTGGATGAGTGGATCAGGCTGGACGCCGAGCGCATGAAGAAGCAGGAACAATAGCCGCACCGACAAAGACAACAGGTCAGACCGAACATATAAGACGATCCTTGCCGCAAGGCAAAAAAGGAGAAAAGTCATGCAAAACAGCAAATTCATTCTGCCCCAGGGACTCCTGCACGGCGGAGATTATAACCCCGACCAGTGGCTCGACCGCCCGGATATTCTTGCGGAGGATATCGAGCTGATGAAGAAGGCGCATGTGAACTGCGTCTCTCTGGGTATTTTTGCCTGGAGCCGTCTGGAGCCCGAGGAGGGCGTCTACGACTTCGACTGGCTGGAGGAGATCATCGACAACCTTTACGAGAACGGTATCTACACCATTCTTGCGACTCCTACCGCGGCGATGCCCCACTGGCTCACCGAGAAGTATGAGGAGGTCCGCAAGGTGACCGACATGGGCGTGCGCAAAAATCACGGCCATCGTCACAATTTCTGCCCCTCCTCCCCTGTGATGAGGGAAAAAATGCGTGCCATCGACACCGCACTGTCTGCGCGCTTCGGTCGTAAGCCCGGACTGGTGGCATGGCATCTTTCCAACGAGTACGGCGGCGACAACACCGGAACCCCCTGCCATTGCCCTTACTGCCAGGAGAATTTCCGCAAGTGGCTGAAGAACCGCTACAAGACTCTGGACGATCTGAATCATGCCTGGTGGGCATCCTTCTGGAGCAACACCTTCACCGACTGGGACCAGATCCATTCCCCCGGACCCATCAGTGAGGCCCGCATGCACGGCATCAAGCTGGACTGGAAGCGTTTTTCCAGCGAGCAGCTGATGGACTTCTGTGCGGCTGAGGTCGAGGCTGTGCGCACCAACAGCGACGCACCTACTGTGGTAAACATGATGGGAACCTTCGAGCCCCTTGACTATTTCAAGTGGGGCAGAGTGGTCGACATCGTTTCCCTGGACAATTACCCCTACTGGGGCTGGGAACCCTCCGATCTTGAGGTGGCTGCCCATTCCGCTTTTGCCAACACTCTGACCAGAAGCTTCAAGAAGCAGCCCTTCCTGTTGATGGAGAGCACTCCTTCCGTAGTAAACTGGGCACAGATCGCAGTGCTGAAGCGCCCCGGCATGCATATGCTCGCATCCATGCAGTCCATCGCCCACGGCGCGGACAGCGTGCAGTATTTCCAGTGGCGCAAGAGTCGCGGAAGCTCCGAGAAGTTCCACGGAGCGGTGGTCGGACATATGTACAAGGACAACACAAGAGTGTTCCGCGATGTGGAGGAGGTCGGCGCAAGACTTCAGAAGATCTCCGACAGAGTGAAGGGCACCTGCAACCGTCCTAAGGCAGCGATCGTTTTTGACTGGGAGAACGGCTGGGCAGTGGACGATGCACAGGCAGTTGTGCACGGACTGAACTACCGCCTCCGCGTGGAAGAATATTACCGGGCATTCTGGGAGCTGGGCATCGATGTGGATGTCATCGACATGGATGATCCCCTCACAGACTATTCCCTGATCGTGGCGCCCATCAACCACATGTACCGCGGCGACTACATCGAGAACGTGAAGCGCTTCGTGGAAAACGGCGGAGTGTATCTGACCACCTACTGGAGCGGCGAGGTGGACACCTCAGACTTATGCTTCCTCGACAAGCATCCCTTACAGGATGTCCTGGGCATCCGTCCCCAGGAGATCGATGTAAGCCCTTATCACGTGGAGAACAAGGTCAGCGCCTTCGGCAGGGAGTATGCGGTCAAGCAGCTCTGCGCTCTGGTCGAGACCGATGCGGCCGAAGTACTCGGCACCTACGAGAAAGATTTTTATGCCGGATACCCTGCTCTTACAGGCAATGCCTACGGCAGCGGCAAGGCTTTTTATATCGCAGCGGAATGCGAGTTAAACTTCATTAAGGACGTTTATTCCATGGTCCTTAAGGAAGCCGGCATCGCCTGCGATGTGGCAGACGCACTTCCCGCGTGCGTGACTGTCGCAAAGAGAGAGGGAGCGGAAGAGAAGGACGCCCTCTGGTTCGTACAGAACTTTAATCCCTTCGAAGCAACACTTGATTTAAAGAGCACCTTCCGCAATGCGGAGACGGGTGAGTGCGTAAGCGGCAGCGTGACCCTTACCGCCCGTCAGTGCCTGATCCTCGAGAGAGCATAGTATTTTTTGCAGGAGAAAAGAAATGAAAGAAGCAATTTTGAAACCGAGAAGTCTGCCTTACCCCGAGACCACCATGTACGGCGCACTTGCTGCGGCTGCGGCAGATTATCCCGGTGAGCTTGCCTATGAATTCATGGGCAAGAAGACCAGTTACAAGAAAATGATCGAGAAGTTCGACCAGGCTGCAAGAGCTTTTGTGAAGTTCGGACTGAAACGCGGCGATACCGTTACCATCTGCTGCCCCAATGTACCTCAGGCGATCACCGCACTGTACGCGCTGAACAGACTGGGCGTTGTTGCCAGCATGGTACATCCCCTGTCCTCCCAGAAGGAGATCACCTACTATCTGGATGACACCGACAGCAAGATGATCATCACTCTGGACCTCTTCTACGACAAGGTGGCAAAAGCCCGCGAGGAAGCCAAGAATCCCGAGCTCACCATTCTTACCGCAAGAATGACTGAGGAGCTGCCTCCTCATCTGGCAGCAGCCTTCTACCTGAAGAAGGGCAAGGAGGTCGCTTGCTATCCCGACAGAGATCACTCCATCGTCTGGAAGGATTTCATCAAGACCGGCACCAAGGACGTAGAACTTCCCGAGCATATCTACGATCCCACCAGGCATTCCGTACTGCTGTACTCCGGCGGTACCACAGGTCTTCCCAAGGGCATTATGCTCTCCGACTTCAACTTTAACGTACTGGGCATGCAGATCCGCGAAAAGGTCGGCGTTGACTTTGTACCCGGACTGAAATTTTTGTCCGTTATGCCTATTTTCCACGGCTTCGGTCTCGGTATCGGCATCCACACCGTGCTCGAGAACGGCATCACCAGTATTCTGGTGCCCCAGTTCACCAACGAGAGCTATGCAAAGCTGATCGTGAAGAAGCGCCCCAACTTTATCGCAGGCGTTCCCACCATCTATGCCGACCTGATCAAGTCCGAGACCTTAAAGGACGCAGACTTAAGCTGTCTGGTAGGCGTATTCTCCGGCGGCGATACCCTGCCTCCTACTCTGAAGAACGATTTTGACGAGTTCCTGAAGAACCATAATTCCACCGTGCAGGTGCGTGAGGGCTACGGCCTTACCGAGTGCGTTACCGCAAGCTGCATCACTCCTCTCGATACCTACAAGGAGGGCAGTATCGGACTTCCTCTGCGCGACATGGTCTACCGCGTAGTTGTGCCCGGCACCTTCAACGATGTTCCTCCCATGCAGGAGGGTGAGATCATTATCAGCGGCCCTACCGTAATGCTGGGCTACCTGAATCACCCTGAGGAGACCGAACAGACCCTGAAGACCGATAAGGACGGCAGCGTCTGGATGTTCAGCGGCGACATGGGTAAGATGGATGAAGATGGTTATATCTACTTCAGCCAGAGAATCAAGAGAATGATCGTCACCAGTGGCTACAATGTATATCCTTCTATCGTAGAGGATGCGTTAAACCGTCATCCCGACGTTGATTACAGCTGCGTCATCGGTATCCCCGATCCCAGACGTATGCAGAAGATCCGCGCATACATTGTTTTAAAAGAGGGAGTTACCCCTTCAGAGGAGCTGAAAGCAAGCATCATGGAGCACTGCAAGCTGCATCTTGCAATCTATGCTAAGCCCCGTGAGATCATCTTCCGCGACGAACTGCCCCGCACTCTGGTAGGCAAGGTTGCCTTCCGTGTGCTGGAGGAGGAAGCTGAACAGGAGTTAAAGAACGCATGAAGATCACAGGATACGGAAATGCATCGGTAAAGATCACCGCGGGCGAGCAGGTACTGCTTTTTGACCCCTATATGAAGGACCTTCCCGCAGGCGCTGAGACTAAGGACGCCACTGAGGCGAGAAAAGCGGCTTTTCTGAAGGAGAAGACCGTCCTCATCACCCACGGCCATTTTGACCATCTCGAGAGCATCGCGCCCCTCTATAAAGAGACGGAGGCGGCAGTCTACTGCACAGAGACCCCTGCGAAGACCCTTCGCAAAAAAGGTTTTCCCGCAGACCGCATCGGCGTGATCGACCACAACAGAGGCGCTTTTTTCTTCGGAGACGTGAGAGTACAGGCGCTGCCCGCCAAGCACATCAAGTTCGACGGCAAGAAGATCAGACAGATGATCTTCTCCGGAAGGACCATGAAGCAGTTTGGCCGCGCGCTGAAGATGCTGTGGATGCTCATCGCTTATCCCGCAGGGGACGAGTGCCTGATGTATGAGATCAGAAGGGGCGACGAGATCGTGCAGCTGCTGGGAAGCGCAGGCCTTAAGGAGGATACCATGTATCTGACCGGCGCCGACGCGCTGATCCTTCCCTACCAGGGCAGAAGCAATATGGCAGAATATTGCCTGGAGATCGTCGAGAAGTTAAAGCCTAAATGCGTTATCCTGGATCATTACGATGATTCTTTCCCGCCCATCTCAAAGCAGGAGAAGCCCGAGGAATTCGAGGCTGTTCTCCATGAGAAATTCCCCGAGATCGATTTTAAGATCTTAAGAGAAAACGAGACCATCGAGATCGTTGCCCCCGCAAAGGAAGAGAAGTAATTCTTTATTCTTTCTTAATTTGTCCGTAATTCGTGGACAAGCGTCAGGGTTTAATGATAGAGTAGAAACAAGGAAATTATTCCAAGTTATGGATCAGTAAAGGAGATCATTCCATGAAGAAGAAATTATTATTGGCTGTTCTCGCCACTGCACTTGTACTTGCAGCAGGCTGCGGCAGCAAGGCACCCGCCGCCGACGCTACCCCCGAGCCCTCCGCAGAGACAGTCGTTCCGGAACCCATCGCCACTGCAGAGCCTACCGCAGAACCCACTGCAGAGCCTACCGCTGAGCCCTTAAAGGAGCTGGTACCCATCACCGAGAGAGTTGTTGTCAACGGTCAGATGCAGAGCTACCTGACAGGTGAGTGGAAGGACGAGGCAGTTGCCAAGAGAAGACCTATGGCAGTTATGGTTCCCGATAATACCCCCGCACTTCCTCAGTACGGTATCACCAAGGCAAGCCTCATCTACGAAGCACCCGTTGAGGGACGTTTCACCCGTCTGATGTGCTTCCTGGAGGATTACGACGATCTGGATCATTTCGGTCCCGTTCGAAGCAGCCGTGACTACTATATTTACGAGGCAATGGCTTACGATGCGATCTATGTTAACTGGGGTCTTGCACGTCCCTGGGTTGAGGAGCTGATCAACTCCAGCCGTATCGACAATGTCAGCCAGGCTCTGGCAGGCATCAACAACGGTGCTCCTGAGGCATTCAAGCGTATCAACAGACCCGGCTATGCAACCGAGTTCACCGGCTATCTGGACGTTCCCGGCTACACCAAGGCTGTTGACCGTTTAGGTTACAAGAAGGAGTACAGAGATTCCTTCGAGCAGGCTTTCCTGTTCGCAGATGACGGCTGCAAGGCAACCTACGACGAGTACCCCGATGCAACCAAGATCTATCCCGGCGGAACCGGCAAGAACAGCGGCGGTTACGGCAACTACGGCACCGACAATGTTCGCTTTGATTACAATGCAGAAGACGGTCTCTACTATCGTTATCAGTACGGCGGTCCCATGATCGACGAGATGAACGGCGAGCAGGTTACCGTTACCAACGTAGTATTCAAGCTTTGCCACGGCGAAGAGAGACTTCCCAACGATCCCAAGTATGACTACCTTGCATTCGGCGTTCACGGTACCGGCACCGCTTACGTGTTCACCAACGGTAAGGTGATCAAGGGAACATGGAAGAGAGAGAGCGATAACTCCGCTAACAAGTTCTACGATGAGAAGGGCAACGAGATCATTCTTAATCAGGGTAAGACCTGGCTCTGCAACATCTGGAAAGAGTACGGCGAGTACATCGAGTACTAATATGAATGAAAGAAAGACCCACGGAGTGATCCATGGGTCTTTTGTGCATACAGAAGGAAATGCAGACAAAAACAGGTAAGTCGGACAATGACAGCAAAGAATCAGCGAAACATGCGCAAGGAAGGAGGCAGCCATGGCAAAGAAATCTCACAGAAAAATATGGATCTTCACATTATGCGCGGCGCTCCTTACCATCGTGTTAAACATCGCGGCATGGTGCAGTACAGCCTTCAGCGATTGGTACATTGCGCATATTTTTCCCCTGTGGGTAGGTACCCTGGGCAGATTCATGGGGCTCTTCCCCATCTCTGTGGGCGAGTGGCTCATCGTGGCAGCGGTGGTGCCGGTGGCGATTGCAGTGCTGCTTCTGCCTGTATGTGCGGGCATTATGCTTGAGATCCTGATTGGACGGCGCAAAAGAAGTGACAGTTATGTCATAAGAACGACGAGCTCCGAACGGGAGCCCGCCGGGTGTGATGATAAGGAAGCGGATGCAGGACCTGAGACAGGCAGGGAGACCTTCCGCAGGAGAACGAGGGTGATTCGAGGATATTATCGTGTGTTTTGTGCGATCCTGGCTGCGGTGCTCCTTGAGATGACCTTAAACTGTTTTATCCTCTACCACGGAAGCACCTTCTCCGAGCAGTACTTCGGTGTGGCGGAGCGCAAATATTCCGCGGAGGAGCTCTACACTCTGCGCAACTATGTGGCGCAGAAAGCCAACGAACTGGCGGTGACCTTTGAGAGAGACGAGAGAGGATTTATCGTGTGGACGGGGGACGCGTCCGGTGATGCGGATGAGGCAGCGGCTTCGAGGGGCGAAGAAGGACAGACCCGCGGAAACGAGGTGAAGCGTCTGCGCGGCAGTGATTACAATGTCCTCGGCGACACCGCAGTGAAGCTCATGGAGCAGCTGGGCAAGACCTATAAGAGGCTGGACGGCTATCTTCCCCGACCCAAGCCCATGTTTTTCTCAGACTTCATGTGCCAGCAGTATATGCAGGGCTATTTTTTCCCGTTCTCCATGGAGGCCAATTTCAATCAGGTCATGTGCCTGATGAACGTGCCTGCCACCATGTGCCATGAGCTGGCGCATCTGAAGGGATATATTTTTGAGGACGAGGCCAATTTTATCGGCTACCTGGCCTGCGAGCAGTCCGAGAGCGACCTCTTCCGCTACAGCGGTTACTTGAGTGTTCTTCCTTATCTTGAGAATGACCTGGCGAAGATGAAACGGACCGCTCCCGAGACCTATGAGCGCATCACCGCCGAGAATCCACCGGTGCGCCTTCTGCATGAGGTCTATGTGGACGAGACTTTTGTGACCGAGGAGGATTGGGAGCGCATCAACAGGGATGCTCTCATCGACACCGAGGTGGTGGAGCAGGCGTCCGACGCCTTCGTGGATACTACCCTTAAGGTCAACGGCGTAAAAGACGGCATGATCAGCTACAGCAGAGTCGTGGGGCTGCTGCTGCAGTACTACGAGGCAGTGGGGTATCCGTAGATTTGTCGTGGATGGCAGACCTGCCTGAGAATTTGGAAAGCAATGAGGAAAGCGCGAGTGTTCCTCTAAATTGATATAAAAGCGAGGGAGGCGCGAGCGCTCCTTCGAATTGACATGGAAACAGGAGAAAATGTATGAGCGTTTTGTTTGTGGGAAACGGCATCAATCAATATGCGGAGATCGCACCCAGCTGGGGCGAGCTGTTTGCCAGCAGCGTGGGCATTGAAGGATATGAGACAACGGAGGGCGTGAGCGCCACGCTTGAGTATGAGCTGAATGTGAACAAGGTCCTGGAGAAGAACCCTTCCATGACGGCAGGTGACATCAAGAAAAATATCGCAGCATTCCTGAAGGAGAAGCAGAAAAAAGC
>JAZULD010000040.1:0-4816 GCA_045643625.1 Acetatifactor sp.
TGATGATACCGGACAGTACTACGATTGCGGTACCGTGCTGGTCATCGTGGAATACGGGGATATCCAGAGTAGCCTTCAGGCGCTCCTCGATCTCGAAGCAGCGGGGTGCGCTGATGTCCTCAAGATTGATGCCGCCAAGACCGGGTGCCAGATAGGTGACAGCCTTGATGATCTCCTCGGTGTCCTGGGTGTCTAAGCAGATCGGGATAGCGTTGACGCCGCCGAACTCCTTGAACAGTACGCACTTACCTTCCATAACGGGCATAGCTGCGTGAGGACCGATATTGCCGAGACCAAGGACTGCGCTTCCGTCGGAAACAACAGCGATGGTGTTGGCCTTCATGGTATATTTGTAAGCTAATTCCTTGTCCTGTGCGATCTCAAGGCAGGGAGCTGCAACACCGGGGGTGTATGCGATAGCCAGATCTTCGCGGGACTTAACGGTAGCCTTGGAAACGGTATCAAGCTTGCCGTTCCACTCTGCATGCATCATTAATGCTTTTTCATTAGTAGTCATAATGGCACCTCTTCTTTTTTATAATAATATTAAATTGGGGTCTTTGTTGCTATTAGGTATCATAATATAGTTTGTTTTGTCATGCAAGTGATTTTTGGTACTTCCTATTTCAAAAGAAATGTATTATAATATCTCTGTCTTTTTCTATGAGATGTCGTCTCATCAGATCGATTTCGTTTCGAATGTAATCCCCGGTTTTCTAATTTAACAGGCACAGAACGTATAAGGACACTTATTTTGGTGCCGTTTGTGAGGTTATGCTATGAGAGAAAAATATGAATCACTGCCTCTTCTTCAGCTGCGCGAGGTTGCGAAGGCGAGAGGACTTACCGGTATTTCTACATTAAAAAAAGCGGAGCTTGTCGAGGCCATGCTTGCTGAGGACGAGCGCGTGAAGCAGGAGGAGAGAGCGAAGGCTGAGGCAGAGCGCGCTAAGAGCGAAGAGTACCCCAGAGAGCTGGACAGCGGACTTGAGGCTGTGGGCATCTTAGAGGTCATGCCCGAGGGCTACGGCTTTATCAGATGTGAAAACTTCCTGCCCGGCGAGAACGATGTGTACGTTGCGCCCAGCCAGATTCGAAGATTCGGCCTGAAGACAGGAGACATCCTGCGCGGCAACAAGAGAGTGAAGACCCAGCAGGAGAAGTTCAGCGCCCTTCTTTTTGTAAAGAGTGTCAACGGCTACCATCCCGAGGAGGCGGCAAGAAGACCTGCTTTTGAAAATATGACCCCCATCTTCCCGGATGAGCGCATCCGTCTGGAGACAGAAGGCTGCAGCGTGGCCATGCGTGTAATGGACCTGGTGAGCCCCGTGGGCAAGGGACAGAGAGGTATGATCGTGTCCCCTCCCAAGGCCGGCAAGACCACACTTCTTAAGGAAGTTGCCAAGTCGATCCTTGCTTCGGAGCCTAAGATGCACATGGTGATCCTGCTCATCGACGAGCGCCCCGAGGAGGTCACCGACATCAAGGAGGCCATTCAGGGACCCAATGTGGAGGTCATCCACTCCACCTTTGACGAGACACCCGATCACCACAGAAGAGTGGCGGAGATGTCTATCGAGCGTGCCAAGAGACTGGTTGAGCACAAGCAGGATGTTGTGATCCTCTTAGACAGCATCACCCGTCTGACCAGAGCCAACAATCAGGTGGTGGCACCCAGCGGAAGAACGCTTTCCGGCGGTCTCGATCCCGCAGCCCTTCATATGCCCAAGAGATTCTTCGGCGCGGCCCGCAACATGAGAGAGGGCGGCAGCCTGACCATCCTTGCGACAGCGCTTGTGGACACCGGAAGCAAGATGGATGATGTGGTGTATGAGGAATTCAAGGGCACCGGCAACATGGAGATGGTGCTCGACAGAAAACTCTCCGAGAAGCGTATTTTCCCTGCGATCGACTTACAGAAGTCCGGCACCAGAAGAGAGGACCTTCTGCTTAATGCTGAGGAGCTTGAGGCGATCAATATCATGCGCAAGGCCTTAAACGGCTTAAAGCCCGACGAGGCGGCGGACCGCATCCTCGATCTGTTCGACAAGACCGCAGATAATAAGGAATTTGCGGCAACGGTCAAGAAGAATAAATTTATTTGATTTTGCTCTTGCAAGGCATTCTTGTATATGCTACAATAATAACGCTGTTTGTGGGTCCATAGGCAGTGAGGATACAAACACAGAACAATAGGTATATTTTTATAGAGAGGTGAAAGTCATGAGAGAAGGAATCCATCCTGCATACTATCAGGCAACTGTTACCTGTAACTGCGGTAACACATTCGTAACCGGTTCTACCAAGCCCGAGATTCATGTAGAAGTTTGCTCCAAGTGCCATACATTCTACACCGGCCAGCAGAAGGTTGCCAGAGCCGATGGACGTATTGAGAAGTTCAATCGTAAGTACGGCGTTAAATAAGATGGTTATCGAAAAGGTTGAGGTTTATGATCTCAGCCTTTTGTATTAATCAACGTTTTTTCTTGAGAGGGGTAATTGCCCCGGGAGAAGCTATGGCTAAGAATAATCCTAAATGCTACAGCGGTATCGGCGGACAGGCCGTGCTGGAAGGCATTATGATGAAGAATCAGGAGAGATACGCGGTCGCAGTGCGCAAGCCCAACGGCGAGATCGAGGTCGAGGTCGACAATTATCAGGGCATCTTCGGTGCTTCCAAGGTGAAGAACATTCCCTTCATCAGAGGTGTGTTCAACTTTGTGGACTCACTGGTGCTCGGTACCAAGGTTCTGAATTTCTCCGCAGCCTTCTATGAGGAGGACGAGGAGGATACCGCGGTCGACAAGGCTGCAGACAAGGTGTCCGGCGGCAACGGCACAGGTCTTATGACTTTGCTGGCAGCGCTTTTATCCATCGTTCTGTCCATCGGACTGTTTGTGGTGGTTCCTTATTTTATCTCCTCATTTTTTGAGAAGTATATCCTGAATCGCTCCCTTCTTATGATCTTTGAGGGTGTGCTGCGTATTCTGATCTTCTTACTCTATGTGGTTGCGATCAGCGCAGTGAAGGATATCAGACGTCTCTACGGCTATCACGGCGCGGAGCACAAGTGCATCAACTGCATCGAGAGAGGCCGCCCTTTAACTGTACAGAATGTTATGAGAAGCTCCAGACTGCACAAGAGATGCGGCACCAGCTTCCTGTTCTTTGTACTGTTCGTCAGCATCATCCTGTTCTTCTTTATCAGAGTGGACAATGTGTTTGAGAAGGTGCTCTTCAGAGTTCTGCTCATGCCTGTTGTTGCGGGCATTTCCTACGAGATCATCCGTCTTGCGGGCCGCACCGACAACATTATCGTGCGCATTCTTTCCGCACCCGGCATGCTGATCCAGAGACTTACCACCAAGGAGCCCGACGAGGACATGGTGGAGGTTGCCATCAAGTCTGTTGAGGCAGTATTTGACTGGAGAAAATATTTAAGAGACAACTTCGGCTACGAGGATGAGAAAGAGGCTTAAAGAGCCTGTACGGAGATCCTATGAATTATCGCGAGATTTATGATGAGGGCAGAAAAGTGCTTGCCCTTGCCGGTATTGCGGAGGCTGACCTTGATGCGAGACTTCTTCTTGAGGAGGTCTGCGGCACCGACAGGAACACGCTTCTGGTACACGGCGACAGAGAGGTAAGCGAGGCGGAGAGTGCTTCCTTCAGGGAGTACATTGACAGCCGCGCGAAGCGCATTCCCCTGCAGCATATCACAGGCAGTCAGGAGTTTATGGGCCTTACTTTTAAGGTCTCGGGCGACGTGCTCATCCCCAGACAGGACACCGAGATCCTGGTGGAGGAGGTGCTCACGGAGCTGCATGACGGCATGAAGATCCTGGATATGTGCACCGGTAGCGGCTGCATCCTCACAAGTCTTCTGCATTATTCCAACGGCTGTCAGGGCACGGGAGCGGATATTTCCCCCGCAGCGCTTGACATTGCCCGTGAAAATGCTTCGGTTCTCCTTGCCGAGCGCATCGCAAGCGCAGAGGAGGGCTGTGAGCCTGATTTTAACTTTGTGGAGAGCGATCTTTTTGAGAAGATCGAGGGCAGATTCGATGTGATCGTGTCCAATCCACCCTATATTGCAAGAGAAGTCATTGAGACCCTTGCCCCCGAGGTGCGGGACTTTGAGCCCGGAATTGCCTTAGACGGCGGCGAGGACGGTCTTACCTTTTACCGGAAGATCGTGGAGGGATCCGCGGAGCATCTGGTGAGAGGCGGCTATCTGTTTTTTGAGATCGGCTACGATCAGGCGGAGGCTGTCAGCAAGCTGATGGAGGACGCCGGATTCAAAGAGATAACAGTAGTGAAGGATTACGCGGGACTCGACAGAGTGGTCCGCGGCATCCTGTTTTAAGCGTAAACGCATCCCTGCGAAGAGTAAGGAGTATTATGTTTGATAAGCTTGAGGATCTTTTGATCCGTTTTGAAGAAATTATGAGTGAGCTCAACGAGCCCACCGTCACCAACAATCAGGAGCGCTTCCGCAAGCTGATGAAGGAGCAGAGCGATCTGACTCCTCTGGTAAATGCTTACAAGGAGTACAAGGCCTGCAAGCAGGACATCGAGGACTCTCTGATGATGCTTGACGAGGAGAGCGACGATGAGATGAGAGAGATGATCAAAGAGACTCTCTCCGACAGCAAGAAGCGCGTTGAGGAGCTTGAGCAGGAGCTTAAGATCCTGCTGCTTCCCAAGGACCCCAACGATGACAAGAACGTTATCGTGGAGATCCGTGCCGGCGCAGGCGGAGACGAGGCTGCACTTTTTGCGGCTGAGATCTATCGTATGTACGTGCATTACGCTG
>JAZULD010000041.1:0-2210 GCA_045643625.1 Acetatifactor sp.
GTCCAGCTGCTGCCGGGATAGTAGCCGATGGTGCGCATGTCAAAACCGTTCTGCTCAAGCTCCTCGATGATAGCGTCTCTCTTGTCGCCAACCTCGAAACCGATGTGGTGAACGCCCTCGCCGTGCTTGTTCAGGAATTCACGGAAGGTGCTGGGGTTCTGATCGGGCTCAACCAGCTCGATAAAGAAGCCGTCAGCCTTCATAACTGCCATCTTCATGGTGTAGTCGGCGATCTCGCCTCTGTAGGTCAGGTCCTTGTTGCCGGGAGCGGGGCTCACCTGGATCGCAGGTCTCTCCATGTTGAAAATAGTCATCCAGTGGTCGAGCGCCTTCTCGATATCCTCAACCACGATACAGATCTGAATAAAACCTTTTACGTCTACCTTGTTGTCCATTTTTGTGTCCTCTCTGTTGTGTAAAAAAATATAGCGACCGACTATGTCGGAACGTTTGTAAATTGGGGGCGCATGTCCTGTAAGCATCTGCGCCGAGTCTGCTGCGCTGCGTCTTGAATTTGATGCCCGACGCAGTTCTATCCTTCAAGCTCTGCGGGCTTGGGGGTGCCGTCCCAGGGCGCCCAGCTTAAGACCGCACGTCTGTCGAAGTCTCCGGGAATCTCGCTTGACTCACATGCCGGGAAATACGCCGACATAAAGCGGTGCTCGTTGTGATTGCGGAAGAAGACGCCCAGGGTGTCGTCCTCGTAGATCTGCAGCAGCACGCTTCTGCAGTAGGAGCCGCGCACGTCCTCAAAGGAAGCCACGTCGATCTGGGGAATATCCTGCCAGTCCACCCACTGGATCTGGGAGAAAACTCTCTCCTTGGGGCATCTGTACTCGCCGATATGGGAGTGTCCGTACAGGTGCAGATGGGTATTTAAGGGCAGGGGCTGGATCTTCGACAGAATCTCCGTCTCGCGGTTGCCGCCGGGGAATGCACAGTGGGCCGCGGTGATAATGTGGGGCTTGCCGCACTCCTCCATATCCTTGCGGATCGCATCAAAATGCTCCTGTGTGTAAGGATAATTCTCCGCGCCGTAGCGCATACGATTATGCGTGGAGCACCAGCTGTTGTCTTTGGCCACATGATCTGTGAAAAAATAGATCATGTAATTGCCAAGCTCCACCTTAAACCAGGTCTCATCGCATTCTTTTGTGGTATGCCAGCCCTCGTGGGCGCGGACCATGTCGTAGAAGGGCATCTCAAAATCGGTCTTACCCTCCTTGTGGCACTTCTCGGCATAGTCATAATCATGATTGCCTGTAGTATAGCAAAGCGGGATGTTCAGGCTGCCGAAGGCCTCCTCCTGCAGTGCGGTCATGCGCTTTAATTCCGGCAGATTGGAGGACTCTGTGGAGTCGCCCAGATACCAGATCATGTCCGCGGGTCTGCCGAGAAGCTCGTAGTCCTCCATGCAGGTATTCAGGCATCTCTCCGCATTCTCGTAGAGCGCCTGCTGCAAGTCACTTAACACCCAGATGGTGTGCTTGGCGCGCTTCCTGCCAAGCTCATATAAATCGTTGTACATTGTGTTCTCCTAAAAATTGATGTATGAAAGAGCCTCAGCCAGATTGCTGACCACAACAGGCGCAAGCTCTGCAAGCCCCTCCTCATTGTGCCAGTCGCCGCCCGGGTA
Organism: Acetatifactor sp.; assembly: GCA_045643625.1. Classification (GTDB taxonomy): domain Bacteria; phylum Bacillota; class Clostridia; order Lachnospirales; family Lachnospiraceae; genus Acetatifactor. The sequence continues at coordinate 1,637 of JAZULD010000041.1, forward strand.
GATGCCGGTGGTCACCATAATACGATGCTCCGCAGGAATGCCTGCATTTGCCGCCGCACGGATATCGCCGATGCGGTCGCCCACCATGTAGGAGGCACCAAGGTCGATATTCCACTCTTTTGCCGCGCGCAGAAGCATGCCGGGGCCCGGTTTTGCACAGGCGCAATTTTCCTCCTTGCGGTGGGGGCAAAAATAGATTCCGTCGATCCTGCCGCCCGCCTCCGCAAGCTTCCTTCGAAGCACGAAGTTGAGCTCCTGCACCTCCTGAAGGGTAATGTGACCCTTTCCGATGCCGCTCTGATTGGTGACGATAATTAACAGATACCCTCTCTCATGCAGCTTCTGAAGCATGAGCGCTGCGTCCGGGTAGATCTCAAGACCTTTGCGAAGGGTGGTCTCCACCTTGTCTACATGCAGCGTGCCGTCCCTGTCAAGGAACACCGCACGCCTCTTACTCTGCGGCGCTGAAACGCTTCTGCCCGTGGCAAGCTCATACATCTCACAGAAGATGTCCTCCCCGCCAAAGCCGCCGGACTTACTGATCACGGGGATCTCTTTTCCCGCAAAATGAAGG
>JAZULD010000042.1:0-20239 GCA_045643625.1 Acetatifactor sp.
CGCGGCATTCGCCGCATTCCACGTGACATAAAAATAAGCACCTTCGCTCAAGCAAGCTTGGCTCGGGTGCTTATATTTTATGTCAGTTGACGCTTCTCAAAGCAACGCGCCTATTCATACTCCACAGTTCCTGTAGGCTTAGGTGTGAAGTCGTAAAGGACACGGTTGATGCCGGGAACTTCGTGGGTGATACGGTCGGTGATGTGAACCATCAGCTCGTGAGGAAGTTCAGCAACGGTAGCGGTCATAACGTCGGTGGTGATGATTGCACGAACGATGCAGAGCCACTCAAATGCTCTCTTGCCGTCCTTGATACCGGTGGAGCGGAAGTCGGGCACTACGGTGAAGTACTGCCATACCTTGCCCTCAAGGCCGTTCTTTGCAAACTCTTCGCGAAGGATCGCATCGGACTCGCGAACTGCTTCCAGACGGTCGCGGGTGATAGCGCCGGGACAACGAACGCCGAGGCCGGGGCCGGGGAAGGGCTGACGGTAAACCATACCGTGAGGAAGACCGAGGCACTCGCCCACAACACGAACCTCATCCTTGAAGAGGATCTTAACGGGCTCAACCAGCTCGAACTTCATATCCTCAGGCAGACCGCCTGCATTGTGATGTGCCTTGATGCCCTGCTCGGACTCAAGAATGTCGGGCCAGATAGTACCCTGTGCAAGGAACTCGATACCGTCGAGCTTACGTGCCTCATCAGCGAATACTTCGATGAACTCGCCGCCGATGATCATACGCTTGGTCTCGGGATCGCTGACACCTGCCAGCTTATCGAGGAAACGATCGACTGCGTCTACATAGATCAGGTTGGCATTCATCTGGTTGCGGAATACCTCAATTACCTGCTCGGGCTCACCCTTGCGCAGAAGACCATGGTTAACGTGTACACAAACAAGCTGCTGGCCGATAGCCTTGATCAGCAGAGCAGCTACAACAGAAGAGTCAACGCCGCCGGAAAGAGCGAGAAGAACCTTCTTGTCACCAACCTGAGCACGGATATCAGCGATCTGCTCGTCGATAAAAGCCTGTGCAAGCTCAGGGGTGGTAATTCTGACCATGTCGTCAGGACGTCTGTCAAAACCCATTTTGTTACCTCCATTTTAGTAAACATATAAACAATCAGATAAACTTAATATAGCACAAAACATCGCCAAAAACAAAGGAAAAAAGCATGTCCCGCTATGCTCTTTTGCCGCGCTTACTATCCCCTTGTTTACCGCACACCTTTGTATTATAATGGTAGCGCATATTTTGAAAAAAAGAGGTATACCAATGTATCCGGTATGTATCATAGCCATTCTGACCTGTGTTCTGCTGATCGCCACGGTGCTGACCAACCCGTCGTTCAATATCGGCAAAGTGCACGTGCGCATTTTTTACTGGGCCGCGCCTCTTCTCGGTGCGCTGCTTCTGCTCATCACAGGCCTGCTGCCCCTTAAGGAGGCTCTCGCGGGACTCACCTCCTCGGGAAGCATCAATCCCCTGAAGATCCTGACGCTGTTCATCTCCATGACCACCCTCTCGGTGTTCTTGGACGAGGTCGGTTTCTTCTCCTATCTTGCGGGCGTATCCTTAAAATACGCGGGAACCGGACAGCGAAAGCTGTTCTGCATCCTGTTTCTCCTTGTGTCGGTGCTGACAGTCTTCACCAGCAATGATGTCATCATTCTGACCTTCACGCCCTTCATCTGCTATTTTTCAGGCAAGGCCAATATCGACCCCATGCCCTATCTTTTCGGGGAATTCGTTGCGGCCAACACCTGGAGCATGATGTTCGTGATCGGCAACCCCACCAATATTTACCTGGCAAGCTCCGCAGGCATCGGCTTCGGCGCCTACTTCCTGCGCATGTGGCTGCCTACGATCCTCGCGGGCTGCGTTGCGTTCCTGCTGCTCCTTGCGATCTTCAGAAAACCTCTCTCCGAGCCCATGAAGCTGGCTGAGGAGTCCCCGAAGATCAGAGAAAAAAGCCTGATGATCATCGGTCTGGCACACCTGTCCCTGTGCACGGTGCTCCTGGTGCTCTCCTCCTACCTGAGACTTGAGATGTGGTACATCACCCTCGGTTTTGCGCTGAGTTTGTTCATCTGCGTCACTCTGGTACAGAAGCGCAAGCGCATCCATGGCCGCTACCTGCTGCACACAATCGTGCGCGCACCCTGGGAACTGATTCCCTTCGTGCTGTCCATGTTTTTACTGGTCCTGGCCTTAGACAAGTACGGAGTCACCTCTCTGATCGGCGGGTTCTTCGGCAGCGAGTCTGTCATCTTAAAATACGGTGCCTCCTCATTCCTTGCCGCCAATGTGATGAACAACATCCCCATGGCGGTGGCCTTCAGCTCCATCGCCGGAACCCTGTCTGTTTCGGACAGTTTGCCTGCGGTCTACGCAAGTATCATCGGCTCCAATATCGGCGCTTATTTCACCCCTATGGGCGCTCTGGCGGGCATCATGTGGGCAGGTATCTTAAGTCGCATGGGCGTGAACTTCTCCTTCCGCAAATATATCTCCTACGGCATCCGCATCTCCGTCCCTGTCATGGCCGCAGCTCTGCTTGGACTTTCGATCGTGTTCTCGCTGTACTAAAGTTTTGGGAGAAAGCGATGGTAAAGAATCGAGTTAGATCACCATCGAGAAAGCGAAAAAGAAGAAACCGATCAATGCAATACGAAAAGCCCGAAGGCATATACCTTCGGGCTTTTTTGACGCACATATTTCTGTTTTTATCGCTTCTGCATCGCTTGTGCTGCAATGTACTGCAATTAACGATCCTCTCTGCGCTGACGCATGGATATGATGTACTGCGATTAACGATCCTCTCTGAAGTAGTTGAGGCCAAGGCCCTGAGGGGGCTGGTCCTCTCTGCGCTGACGCATGGATACGATGATCAGAACGATCGCGGTCGCAATGTAGGGAACGATCTTGTAGATCTGAGTGGGGATGAAGGGGATCGGCAGACGTAAGTAAAGGATCAGCAGACCACCGAAGAGGATGGAGCCCCAGATGGAATTGAGAGGTCTCCACAGGCAGAAGATAACCAGTGCTACTGCCACCCAGCCTTCGCCTGCAAGTGCGTTGTGGTTCCATACGCAGCCTGCGATGGTCATGGTGTGTACCATACCGCCCAGTGCGGAGATACCGCCGCCCAGACAGGTTGCCACGTATCTGTAGCGCTCTACATTGATGCCGGCTGCATCTGCAGTCGCAGGAGACTCACCCACTGCACGAAGGTAGAGACCCTTTCTGGTGTGATGCATGAAGACATGCATGCCCACAACGATCAGAATACCCAGATAAACGAAGATGTTGTAGTTGAAGAGAACATCGCCCAGGACGGGGATCTTTCTCATAAATTCAGGGAAAATACTGCCTGTGAAGGCACCCTTTAAGTTGTTGGCGATGGACACGTTGCCGCCCGCCTTGATTCTCATGAGCTCGCCCACGAACTGGCCTACGCCGGTACCGAAGATGGTGAGCGCAAGACCTGTTACGTTCTGGTTGGCACGGAGAGTTACGGTTAAGAAGCTGTAGATCAGGGAGCCCGCAACACCTGCCAGGAACGCACATAAGAAGGAGATCAGAACAGCCACCCAGCCCACGGAGGAGGTACCTGCCACATTGCTGTAGACAAAAGCACCGCAGAGACCGAATGCGCCGCCCATGAACATTAAGCCCTCAACACCCAGATTCATGTTGCCGGACTTCTGAGTGAGGATCTCACCGGAGGTACCGAAGAGAAGGGGAATACCGTTTAATACCGCTGCGCGAATCAGACCGATTAAATTAAAGCCCATTATTCTGCCTCCTTTCCGGTTTTCTTGTCACTCTGACGGAAGGTCAGCTTGTAGTTGATAAAAAACTCACAGCCTAAGAGACATAAGAGCAGGAGGCCCTTGATGATCTCAGAGATGGAGGAGGGAACGCCCATGCCTGTCTGTAAGCTGGATGCGCCCTTGCCAAGTACACCGAAGAGCAGTGCGATAACTACCATGGCAAAAGGATTCAGCTGAGCCAGCCATGCTACGGTGATCGCGGTAAAACCGACACCGTCCGCAACATCGGAGTACAGTGTCTGGTTGGCACCGGATGCCACCATAAAGCCTACCAGACCGCAGATCGCGCCGGAGATGGCTGCGGTGCGGACGGTGATCTTCAGAACGTTCATACCTGCGTAACGCGCGGTGTTCTCGGACTCACCGAGAACTGCGATCTCGTAACCGTGCTTGGTGTACTTCATGTAGACGAAGATGAATACAACCAGAATCAGTACGATGATCCATCCGCAGTGCACACCGAAGACGGTGGGAAGAACTGCTGCCTTGTTGAAGTTGGGGATGACCTGAGAGCCTTCCTTACCTTCCCAGGGACCGCCCTGGAGCCATCCTACGATACCGATGGCGATGTAGTTGAGCATCAGGGTGAACAGGGTCTCATTGGTGCCCCATTTTGCCTTGAACAGCGCGGGAACGCCTGCCCAGACAGCACCTAAGATCATGGAACCGATGCCCATGCAGATGAGCAGTACGGGGGATGCCCATTTTGCTCCGAAGTTGATTGCAAAAAATGCTGCCGCCATAGCGCCCACGGTGATCTGACCCTCGGCACCGATGTTCCAGAACTTCATCTTGAAGCAGGGAGCCAGTGCAAGGGATGCGCCCAGCAGAGGGGTCGCGATCTTAACGACCTGACGGATACCGCTCTTTTTGCCGAGAGCACCTGCGAACATGGTCGCATATGCCTTAAAAGGATTCGCGCCGGCGATGCCGAACACGATAAAGCTTAAGAGAACTGCCACTGCCACTGCAGCGAGACGGATGAGCCAGATATTTCTGCTGCTCATGTTCTCACGCTTGGAAATTCGAATCAAAGGTGTTTTCTCATGCATTTTCTTTGTTCTCCTTTCTTCCGCCGACAGTGGTCATCAGAAGACCGATCTCCTCCTTGGTGACGGTTCTGGCATCAACGATGCCGGACACCTGTCCGCCGCAGAGAACCATGATCCTGTCGCACATCTGCAGCAGGACATCCAGGTCTTCACCTACAAAAATTACCGCAACACCTTTTTCCTTCTGCTCGGCCATCAGGTCATAGATCACATAGGAGGTGTTGATATCAAGACCGCGCACTGCGTACGCGCTCATCAGAACGGAGGGAGAGGATGCGATCTCACGTCCCACCAGAACCTTCTGTACATTACCGCCGGAGAGCTTGCGCACGGAGTAATCCAGGTTGGGGGTCTTGACCTCCAGGCTGTCATACACGTTCTGTGCCAGTTCTCTGGGTTCCTTGGTATCCACGAAGAATCCCTTGGACTTGTTCCAGGATCTAAGCATCATATTGCCGGTCATGCCCATTCCGCCTACAAGGCCCATGCCCAGTCTGTCCTCGGGCACGAATGCCAGGGCAACGCCTGCGTTTTTGATCTCCATGGGGTTCTTGCCGACAAGCTCGGAAGGCTCCTTGCCTTCGGGGGAGTAGATGATGCTTCCCTTGTCGACACGGCGCAGACCTGCGATCGCCTCAAGCAGCTCCTTCTGACCGGAGCCTGCGATACCTGCAATACCAAGGATCTCGCCGGAGTTGGCAACGAAGCTCACATCGTTCAGTCTTGCGATGCCCTCCGCATCCAGACAGGTCAGTTCGGAAACGGTGAGTCGGGGCTTCATATCCTTGGGCTCGGTGCGCTTAATATCAAGATCGACCTTCTTGCCTACCATCAGCTCGGTCAGCTCAGCCTCGGTGGTCTCGGCTGTGCGTACGGTCGCCACATGCTCACCCTTTCTCATGATAGCCACCACGTCGGAGATGGCCATTACCTCCTTGAGCTTGTGGGTAATGATGATGATAGACTTGCCGTCCTTCTTCATGGCCTCCATGACACGGAACAGTTTCTCCGTCTCCTGGGGGGTGAGGACAGCGGTCGGCTCATCCAGAATCAAAATGTCGGCGCCGCGGTACAGAACCTTGATGATCTCAACGGTCTGCTTCTCGGACACGGACATGTCATATACTTTTTTATTGGGATCGATCTCAAAACCATACTTGCTGCTGATCTCCTGGACCTTCTCAGCAATGGCCTTGATGTCGTGTTTGCCCTTTTCATTTAATCCGAGCACGATATTCTCGGCTGCTGTGAACACGTCTACCAGCATGAAGTGCTGGTGGATCATGCCGATACGATTGTTGAAGGCGTCCTTGGGGGAACGGATCACAGTCCTTTCTCCATCGATCAGGATCTCGCCCTTATCCGGCAGATAGATGCCGGCAAGCATATTCATGAGAGTAGTCTTTCCGGAGCCGTTCTCGCCAAGAAGAGACATGATCTCGCCCTTGTTCAGGTACAGATCAACGCTCTCATTCGCGGCAACTTCTCCGAAGTATTTAGAGATGCCTTTAAATTCTACTGCATGTTTGTTTTCCAATTTCTTTTCTCCCCGGCGAAGCCTGTGAAAAACGAAAAAGAGGGCCGACTGTGAATATCAGCCGGTCCTCCCAAAGTTTAAATTAGTAAGCCTCGTTTACAAGGGTGATTCCGTCGATTCTGTCAGAGAATGCGGGAGCAGACTTGTAGTAGGACTCATGGTAGTAACCATCGAATACTGCGTCGGTATCATCGGGAACGAAGTCAGCATCCATATCGATCTTGGAAGAGGTCAGGGTCTGGCCGCCTACGGTGAAGGTAGCGGTATCGAATACCTGAAGTTCGCCGGAGATGATCTTGTCCATAGCTTCCTTGATTGCATCTGCGGTACCCTCTGCTGCGATCTTCTCGTTAAGATCGGTCAGAGCTACGGAACCGTCTGCAACACCGTGCTGCATGTAGTCCTGATCAACCTTGTCGCCCTTGATCTGTGCTTCGATAACATACTCGAAGTAGTTGGTCCAGTCGATACGGGAAGAGATCAGTGCTGCCTCGGGAGCAACATCGGTCATGGAGATGTTGTAACCTACTGCGTATACGCCGTTCTCCTGAGCGGTGGTAGCAGGGGTGGTAGCATCGGAATGCTGGGAAATAAGAACTGCGCCTCTGTCGATCAGATCCTGAGCGGTAGCTGCCTCGATAGCGGGATCGCCCCAGGAACCGATGAACTCAACGAGCATGGTAACGGAAGGGCAAACGCTCTTAGCGCCGAGGAAGAATGCGGTGTAACCGGAAAGAACCTCAGAGTAGGTGTATGCGCCTACATAACCCATAACTGCCTCGTCAGCGGTGATATCACCGTTGTCGATCATCTCATTCAGCTTCATACCTGCAGCGATACCTGCAAGGTAACGGCCTTCGTAGATGGAAGGGAATGCGTTTACGGTATTGTCAAGGTCGTCAGACTTAGAAGTTTCGTTGGTCAGTGCTGCGAAAACTACGTCGGGATAGTCAGCTGCTACAGTAAGCATTGCGGGCTCCATGCCGTAAGAATTCAGGAATACTGCGATACAGCCTGCCTCAGCCAGCTCTTCACAGTCAGCTGCTACAGGATCTCCTGCGGGATGATCGTAGGTGTAAACCCACTCAATGTTGATGCCCTTCTTGGCAAGACGCTCCTTAGCTGCGTCAGCTGCCATGTAGAAGTTACGGTCATAAGCCATGTTGTCGTTACCGATACATACCATACCTACCTTGTAGGTCTGGGAATCGGCCTTGGGTGCACTGCTTCCGCATGCGCAAAGGCTGAATACCATTGTGAGTGCAAGCAGAGCTGCTAACAGTTTCTTCATGATGTCTTCCTCCTGAAAAATATGTGTGTAAATGTACGATTTCCGCGTCCCCATAAAAAAAGACGCCGATGGAATTAGCATAGCAGAAAGCATATAAAAATTAAATACCTCAAATTCCAAATTTTTACACATATTTAACAAAAAAATATCGCATTTTGGACAAAAAAAGGACTGCCGAAGCAGTCCTTTGGATTTTATGCGTTTGCAAGCTTCTTTTTGTGAAGCATCTGGAACACGCCGATACCTGCAAGGATCACGATACCGATGATATCGGTGAGGCTGCCGGGATAGAGTGTGAGAAGACCGCCCACTGCAGCGAGGATCCTCTCTGCGGTGTTCATTCTCTTCATCAGATAACCCTCAAGAGCACTTGCCACACCGACCATACCGATCAGGCTGGTGATGACAACCTGGATGACCTGGAAAACGGTGGTGTCAATGAAGAGCATGCTGGGGTTGAGTGCGAAGATGTAAGGGATCAGGAAAGCAGCGATCGCAAGTCTGGTTGCCTGGAATGCTGTCTTCATGGGGTTGCTTCTCGCAATTGCGGAGCCTGCGTATGCAGCCAGCGCAACGGGAGGGGTGATGTCCGCAACGATACCGAAGTAGAATACGAACATGTTCGCGCAGATCGCATTCATGCCCCTACCGATGGTCAGGATGGGTGCGCAGGGGGTTGCCATGATGGTGTAGTTCGCGGTGGTGGGAACGCCCATGCCGAGAAGGATACAGCAGATCATGGTAAGGAACAGAGCGATGATCAGTCTGCCGTGTGCAACGCCTACGATGGCGCTGATGAAGATCTGGCCAAGACCGGTCATGGTTACAACGCCTGCGATGATACCTGCAATACCGCAGGCAACAGCGATGCTTAAGCAGTTGCGGGCACCGGTCTCAAGTGCCTTGATAAAACTGTTGAAGGTCATGCGGTGATCTTTGCTCAGCAGACTTACTACGATACAGAGCAGGGTCGCAAAAATTGCGGAACGGCTCATGGTATAGCCGGCGATGATCATGTAAACCAGGCATACCAGAGGAAGCAGCAGGAAGACCTTGGGAAGCAGGTGCTTCACCTTGGGGAGCTCTTCTCTCGGAATACCCTTAAGGTCCAGATTCTTCGCACGCAGATGTACCTGCAGGAAGATACCTGTGAAATACAGAAGTGCGGGAAGGACCGCACGTCCTACGATGCTGGAGTAGGGAACACCTACCATCTCGGCCATCAGGAAAGCAGCGGCGCCCATGATGGGAGGCATGATCTGACCGCCTGTGGAGGAGGCTGCCTCAACTGCGCCCGCGAACTCGCCGGGATAACCTGTGGACTTCATCATGGGAATGGTTACGGAACCGGTGGTAACGGTGTTGCCTACGGAAGAACCGGATACCATACCGCACAGAGCGGAGGAGATAACGGATACCTTCGCGGGACCGCCGGTAGCCCAGCCTGCGATAGCATTCGCGCAGCTGATGAAGAAGTTGGAGATACCTGTTGCCTCAAGGAACGCACCGAAGATGATGAACAGCACGATGTAGGTACTGCAGACACCGATAGGGGTTCCGATAACACCGGTGGTGGTGTAGAACAGGTTGTAGATGATCTTCTTCAGAACCTTGAAGAGAACAGGGTTACGTCCCTGGAAGCCCGCATAGAACGCGTAGGTGACGAAGAGACCCGCAACCACCAGAATGGGGATACCGGTAACTCGTCTGCAGCACTCGGCAAGCACCAGGATACCGATCACACCGAGAACGACTTCCAGCGTGTTAATGTTGGTCGCACGGTTGATGATGTCCCTGTTGTTGATAACGAAATAGAAAAACGAAAAGCTTCCCACCAGCGCCAGTGCGATGTCGTAGATGGGGATGTGGTTGACCTTCTGAACACCGCCCTTCTTGGCAGGGAAGATCAGGAACACAAAGAGGATGACCAGGCCTAAGAAAAGAGGTCGTCTGATACGCTCGTCCCAGATCGCAAACATATTCATGTAGACCATGAAAAGAGCAAAAGCAGCAAGTGCGTACTTGATGATCTGAGAGGGGATACCGTCCCAGATACGCACATTGGACTCCTGATCATATTTCTTCATGATCTCCTGCACGTCCGCCTCGGTGCCGGTCTGCGCATCGGTTGTGATGGGGGTAGTATTTGGCTTGTTCATGTCAAATTTCCTCCTTAGATAGATTTCATTTATTGTTTTTCCCACAGCCACAGCTTCTCATAAGTGAAGCGGACGCGGGTATTTTTTCCGCATAGATCTCTGAGACTGACCTCGTTATCACCGGGAAGCGTAAGGATATGGTCCGAAACGGTTCCCACAAAATAGGTCAGGTCCGGCATCGGCTGATGAAAACCGCTGACGATCATGCTGCCGTCATCGCCGAAGGTAAGCTCCTGTCCGGGTTCGATCTCGGTCTGAACCCCGGCGCCGAAGCCGTAGTAAACTGTCTTCTCGACATAGATCGCGTTGTCTTCGATCTGATAAAAGTCCGTCACGGGACTCTTGTTCACCGAATGAATAAAACCGATAGAAAAGATGTCCCCTTCCCCAAGGGAAAAGGCCGCAATGGTCTTGCCGTCCGCAGTATTGCGCAGCACCAGGCATTCCTCACGCCCGAAGACCATGATTGAAAAAAAGACGGCTGCAACCGTCAACACAACAATTGCAGCCGTGACAAATCTGTGTCTGAACATTATTTAACTTCGATGCCCTGCTCTTTGTAGTACTTCTTAGCGCCTGCATGGAAAGGAACGTTCTGACCCTTTACAGCATCCTCAAGGCTGAGTACTTCGAACTTAGCGTGACCTGCTGCCAGATCCTTCTGATTGTCGAACATAGCCTTAACGATCTCGTATACGGTGTCCTCTTCAAGATCGTTAGCTGCGATCAGAGTAGCACGTACGGAAACGGTGGTTGCATCAGCGTCCTGACCTGCGTAGGTACCTGCGGGGATAACGGTCTTGGTGTAGAAGTCGTAGTTGGACTGAAGTGCCTCGATGTGAGCGTCATCAAGCTCAACGATGGTAACGTCCTTGGTGGTTGCCAGATCAACAACTGCGGTGGTAGGAGCGCCTGCTACTACGAATGCTGCATCGATCTTGCCGTCCTTCAGGGAATCTGCGGAATCGCCGAAACCTGCGTTAACGATCTTGATGTCATCGAAGGAAATGTCGTAAGCTGCAAGAACCTGCTTAGCGTTGAACTCAACACCTGAGCCTGCATCACCTACGGAAACGATCTTACCCTTTAAGTCAGCAACGGTCTTGATGGAGCTGTCGCAGGTAATGATCTGAACGGTCTCATCATACAGACCGCCGATAATGCTGAAGTCAGCATATGCGCCGTCCTCTGCGAAGAGGTCGGTTCCGCTGTAAGCGTAGTAAGCTACATCGTTCTGAACGATAGCGATATCAGCATCGCCGTCGCATACTAACTGGATGTTAGCCTTGGAAGCGCCGGTAGAAGTAACGGTAAGGGAGCTGCCGGAAAGAACAGGATTCAGAACAGTCGCCATAACGCCGCCTACTGCGTAGTAAGTACCTGTGGTACCGCCGGTACCGAGTACAAGTTCAACACTGCTCTTGGAAGCAGGTGCTGCGGAACCGCCGTTGTTAGCAGAACCGCAAGCTGCTACGGAGAAGATCATCATAGCAGCAAGTACAAGTGCTAATACTTTTTTCATGAGAATACCTCCAATAATATCCGCGCATCCCCGTATACCTGTATACAATGTGCGCGCAACAATTTTTCGATTATATTATATCACGATAGCTTGATATGTCAAACAATATCTGCAAAACCATTTGCCAATCTGTGCGAAAAAAAGTAAACTGATATCGTAAATGAGCCTCCGGCTCGAAAGGAGCAGACAGCATGACACAGATCATCATCAACGAACAGAACAGACGCCCCGCCGCGCCCGACCTCTACGGTCTCTTTTTTGAAGATATCAACCGCGCAGGCGATTCCGGCATCTACCCCGAAATGTTAAGAAACCGTTCTTTTGAGGACAGTGTGGAGCCCTTGGAGACCACCGTCACAGAGGACGGCGCATATTTTATTACAAAGACCGGCTTCAGGGAGGACTTCTCCCACGGCGAAGGCTGCGCCGCATGGGCTGCGCGCCACCCCTACACCCCCATCCCCGCATGGTATGCAGAGAACGCTTCCATGGAGCTTGACAGAGTCGATGTGCTTCACAAGAACCGTCTTGCAGCGCTCAAGGTCGACTTCGAGGCCGGCGGCATGATCCGCAACATCGGCTACGTGGGCGTATCTGCCGAGGAGGGCACTCCCCTTCTCTTCTATGCTTTTGTGAAGGCTGACCGCGAGACCACTTTGACCGTGGGTCTTAGGAGTAAGGAGGGCGCACTGCTTGCAAGCGCAGACGTGACCGTTCTTCCGGGAAGCTACACCAGAGTGGATGCGCGCCTGGTTCCCACCGCCACAGACCCCGACGCAAGCTTCGTGATCATTTCGAAGGAAGCCTGCAGCGCCGCATTCGGTTTTACCTCCCTTATGCCCGAGGAGACCTTTATGGGACACGGACTTCGCAAGGATCTGGTAGAGCTCCTCGGCGTCACAAAGAGCCAGTTCATGCGCTACCCCGGCGGCTGCGTGGTGGAAGGCTTAAACCGCGACACCGCCCTCCGCTTCACCGATACCGTAGGACCTGTCTGGGAGCGTCCGGGCAAGTGGAACCTCTGGCATTATCACACAACCAACGGCTTCGGCTTCCATGAATATCTGCAGCTGTGCGAGGACCTGAACATGGAGGCCCTCTATGTAATCAACTGCGGCATGTCCTGCCAGGCCAGAAATCCCGAATTTTTCTTAGACGACGATATGGACGAGATGCTCGATCAGGCTATGTGGGCTATGGAGTACGCCATGGGCGACATCTCCACCAAGTACGGTGCCCTCCGCGCCGAAATGGGTCATCCCGAACCCTTCTGCATCAAGTATATCGAGATCGGCAACGAGAACGACGGTCCCGAGTACTACAGCCGCTACAAGGTATTTTACGATGCCTTGCAAAAAGCATATCCCGACGTGATCCTGATCTCCAACGCACACACCGAGGTGCAGGGACTGCCCACCCCTTACGTGGATGAGCACTACTACTGCGACTGGCAGTATTTTGCACAGTCCGGCCACCTCTACGACCACTATCCCAAGGACGGCCCCAAGATCTTCATCGGCGAGTATGCCGTGACAAGAGGCCACGATGTGGGAACCCTCCGCTCCGCCCTGGCAGAGACCAACTTCCTCTTGGGCGCCGAGCGCAACCCGGAGGTGGTAAAACTCACCGCCTACGCGCCTCTCTTTGAGAACATTCACTACCGCGCGTGGAACCCCAACCTGATCTTTTTTGACAATCACCGCTCTGCGGCACTGCCCTTCCTCTATGCGCTGGGCATGCTCGGCGGCAACCGCGGCAGGGACATCCTGGACGTGACCGTCACCACCGACAAGCTCGCTCCCGAGAAGTTCGGCTTTGTGGGCATGATCGCCTACGGACACGGCCTGCGCATGAAAAAGCCCGTGGTAAACGGTAAGGAACGAAGCGTTGAAAAAGAGATCTTAGGCTACTTCCTTGAGGACGGCGACGGATATTTTGCGGACGCAAGCCGAAACGACAGCAAGCGTCTTGACAGCGTGACCCGCTATCCCTTCCAGATGGACTATGTGAACGGTATTTTCTCCGACAAAAAGGCAACTGAGACCGTGTACTCCGTGAAGGTCTTCATCGACGAGAACACCCCCAAGTTCGCCCTGACCCTGTGGGTACACAACACCACCGAGCCCGAGGTCAGAAGTCTTCGTCCCGACGGCACGGATCCCGGTGCCAAGGACTTCTGGCTCATCAACGAGACCGAGTACTACACCTGGACCATCGACCATAACACCGAGCGCGCGTACTACCTCTACCGCTACCAGGAGCAGCCCATGAATGAGGCAGCCCCCATCAGTTTGCGCATGGGTGAGTACAATGAATTCACTGTCAAAACCGATGCTCTCGGCTATGACTGCTATGTAAACGGCGAGTTCGTCCGCCGCGTGGAGGACCGTAAATACGGCCGCGTGGAGACCGTTGTCACCGAGGATGAAGAGTACCTGTACGTCAAGCTCTTAAACAACTCCGAAACAGAAGAGCCCGTGACGCTTAAGACCGGCATCGCCTGCGAGAGAGAGTACTCCTACGAGCTTCTCACCGGCGCTCCCGCAGACCGAAACAGCTTGGAAGACCCCTGCAAGGTCAACACGAAGGTAGCGACCGGCACCTTCCCCGAGGATGCTATGACTTACACCTGCCCCGCATGGTCCTTCTCCGTGCTGAAGCTTCGCAAAAAATAAAGACTGCTGTTTGTATGCAGGAAAATTATTTTTCTCAACAACAAAAGCCCCGGAACTCTCCGGGGCTTTTACTTTATTTACGATATTTACTGTATGGGCTTGCCCAGGTTGGCGATAACATGCAGCGCGGTCTTTGCAAGGGGGCCCAGGTCGGATGTTTCGGGGTCTACCTGTGCAATGATGGAAAACTGCAGATCGTCATAGGCCCAGTTCGCGATGGCGATACCGCCGTCAAAGCTTCTCTGCATGTTCACATCTATGAATTGACGATCCCCGGAATAACCGCTCCAGGTCTCTTTGCTCTTCTCGTCCATCTTGTATCTCCACTCGATGGGGGCCTCCGCCCTGTTCACATGAAGCTCACAGGCTGCGTGAAGGATCTCGTCCGTGTAGTACACATTCATCTCATCCTCACCAACAAACCTGTACTCTTCCACATTGATCCAGGCAGGGTTGCCCGGCAGACCGATCACATAGCCAAACATTTCCTTAGTCACCTCGTATGCGTCCTTCATCATACTGCTGTTGGCAAGAGGCTCGCCGGTCAGCACATACTCAGCCGAAACCTCGCTGCCGGTCGTGGGATCCCCCATTGTCACGGCACCTGTATAAGGCTCAGCAAGCAGCTTGTTTTCTGAGGATGGTCTCTCGATCAGCACCTCCCCGACCGACGCATCTCCGCCTGAAGAAGCATCCGCAAAAGGATCATAGGTGACATCGGGAACCCAGATGCCGTCCTTCCAGGGCTGGATCATGCGCACTCTTCTTGTGTAACCGTCCTCCAAAAACTCGATGCGAAGGATCGCGCCGTCCTCTCTGAATCCCATGCCGCTGTAGGCGTATTCCCAGATCTTGACCTTGCCATCGTTGTTTAAAAGATGAAGCAGCGACCTTGCCGCGCTTGCAGGCTCAAAAAGATCGCGGTAGCCGAGGCTTGAGGACAACATCGCATTTGCATTTAACTTCTCGCCGAGACCGTTCGCTGTGTAGTCCATGACCGCAGGGAACTCGCTCTCGCCGTAGGCTGCCTGAAACTCATCTCCGCTTGCAATATAGTCGTACGCGATCTCCTCCGAAGATTCTGCACGATATGCAAGAGGACTGCCTTCCGGCTCCTCGGTAAGGGTCATAAACTTACGCAGGATCGTCACAAGAGGGCCGTTTTCATAGTCGATACTGTAACAGAGGACCTCGCCTGCAGTCAGATCATCTTCAGCTCGAGCCTCGATCACACCGATTTCCTTCTTCCCGGGCTCGCTCTGTCCGAGCGCCCATTCGGTCATGGCAGCCTCTGCAGCTTCACGTCTTGCCTCGTAGGTCAGTTCCTCCGAGATCTCCTCCACGGGGATCGCTTCAAGCTGAGGGCCTTCGTCTGCCGCAATGTCAATGTTCGAAGGGTCATTTTGCACCTTATCGCTCTTTGGCACGGTCATCAGGAACACACAGATGACTGCTGCCGCAAGAAGTGCTCCCACGGTCAGGATCATCATGGGCTTTTTATCCTGAAGCACGGAGAAAACACGTTTTTTCACATCCACCTCTCCGAAAGCCACAGGACAGGTGACTACCGCCCTTCTGTGAGCGCTGCAGGCAAGCAGCGTTCTGCAGTACTGCGCGCGAAGCTCCCTGTCCATGCCGGCGGTCGCCCTGCTGTCGCAGGCGTACTCGATATCGCGGCACAGCAGAATGTATGCGGCCCAGCACAGGGGCTGAAACCAGTAGACGGCAAGAAGTACATACCCCAAAGGCTTCCAGATGTGGTCGCCTCTCCTTAAATGGCTCCTCTCGTGAGCCAGAATATTGTCGATCTCAGCGTCGGTCAGTCCTGTGGGCAGGTAGATCTTCGGGAAGATCATACCGAGAATAAAAGGACTGTCCACTTCATCACACTCGTAAACGTTTCCTTCCAGACGCATGCTGACAGCGGTCCTTCTTCGAAGACTCAACCAGGAAAAAGCAGCGTAGAGAAGCAGTACTGCCACGCCGGTCATCCAGATTACTGTGCCGATGTGCAGGAGCATCTTCATCAGAACAATGTTTGCTTCTGCGCCCTGTGCAGGCTTATTTCCGGCGGAGGTACTCTGCATCGAAGCATTCGCGCCCTGTGGCTGTCCGAGGGGTACGCTCTGCTGTATATCTGTCAAATCATGATTGCCTGTAATTTCTGCGCCCTGTGCAAAGAAATTGCTTTGAAACTCGGCACTGACAACGTGTCCGCCTGTAATTTCTGCGCCCTGTAAAGCGCTGCCGGACAGCCCGATTGCGCCAGGCACAACAGGCTCAGCCTCAGCTACCGCTGTAACAGAACCACCCGAGATCATGCTCTCCCCCGCATGCTCTGCACTCTGTGCAAGCAGCACACCTGCC
This sequence comes from Acetatifactor sp., assembly GCA_045643625.1. Lineage (GTDB taxonomy): Bacteria > Bacillota > Clostridia > Lachnospirales > Lachnospiraceae > Acetatifactor. The sequence continues at coordinate 16,446 of JAZULD010000042.1, forward strand.
TTCAGCGGCCGTGCGGTAGGAAGCACACTTAAGTCACTCTCGATTCGAAACGGAACGATGAGCCACAATGCCACCAGTCCCCACATCATGCAGAAGATCCATCTGGGCGCCCTGCGGAAGAGCTGACGAAACAGCAGGAGCGCAAGGATCAGCGGGCTGACTGTAAGAGCGGTATTTAAGATCTCAAGAAAAACTCTCTGAATCATGCTTCCTCCTCATAACGGTCGATCATTCTGCGAATCTCCTCCACGTCATCTTTGCTGAGTTTCCTGCCGGAAGAAAATGCAGCCAGAAAAGCCGGCAGGGAACCCCTGAAGGTATCCTCCACAAATCTGGTGCTCTTCTTCGCATAGAACTCCTCGCGGGAAAGCACGGAGGTCACGATGCCGTCTTCACTCCGAAACAGTCCCTTCTCACACAGCTTGCGAAGCACCGTATAGGTCGTGGGCTTCTTCCACTGAAATTCTCTCTCGCACAATTTAACCAATTCACCGCTTCCCACGGGCTCCTTCTCCCAGATCAGCTGTGCAAATCTCTCCTGAATCTCTCCAAGTTCCAAGATCTCCATAATATTTATTCTCCTTAAAAACTACCTGTTCTCAACACATTCTCATGCAACACGCCGAACATTCGGGTTCTTAGACTCTCTCATGTCCTGTCTTGCGCGCATGGTTTACTCGCAGTAAACCTCTCTATGTTTCCGAGTTTATCATGGATAAACCAACTTGTCAACACAAAAAATGCGTGATGTCCCAAACCTTTCCGGTGTGGTGCATCACGCATTTTTTATGCAAAATAACCTTCAGACATAAGGCGCTCGATCAACCAGTTTTCCCTCTCCATGAAACGGACGCTGTACTGAGAGTCCGGCTGCTCGTCGTGACTGTGGCTCCGGTTCACTTCCACGATCTTTGCAGGTGCGACCCATCGCAAAACATATCTCTCCGCCGCCTCATAGGCATCCAGCTTCTGCGCTGCGACGCGGTCCGTCACATCGCATAAGAACATGTTGTTTTCCTGGATGAAGAGGTCCTCGCGCTTGCCTTTTTCCCTGCGGACCATCAGTCCGTACTCCCGGATGGATTCCGGAATCACTTCCAGTCCCAGTTCCTCGGCAACTTCCCGAACCAGCGCTTCCTCCATGCTCTCTCCGGCATCGATTCCGCCGCCGGGAAAAAGATAATAGTCGTACTTCTCGGAATAGACCATCGCAAGCTTCCCATCCCTGATGATGATCGCCCGCACAGACGGCCTTCTTCCAACGGTTCCGTTCTCAGGATAATCCCGGTAATCAAATTCTCTTAACAGTTTCATACAGTTTTTTCCAGTGCAATTTACTCAAACTGGCTCGCGTAGAGCTTGTAGTAGAAGCCCTTCTTAAGCATCAGTTCCTCATGGGTTCCCTGCTCCACAACGTCGCCGTGGTCCACTACCAGGATCTTGTCCGCGTTCTGGATGGTGGAGAGACGATGGGCGATGACAAAGCAGGTCTTGCCCTTCATCAGACTGCGCATGGCCTTCTGGACCCTGCGCTCCGTGTTGGTATCAACGTTGCTGGTAGCCTCGTCCAGGATCAGCATATTGGTGTTGTAGAGCATTGCTCTCGCGATGGTGAGCAGCTGCTTCTGACCCTTACTGATGTTGCCGCCGTCCTCGTTGATGACGGTATTGTAGCCCTGGGGGAGACGCATGATGTAGTTGTGGATGTGAGCCGCTTTTGCCGCGCTCACGACCTCCTCCATGGTGGCGTTCTCCTTGCCGTAGGCGATATTCTCAAAAATAGTACCCCTGAAGACCCAGGTATCCTGCAGCACCATGGCATAATTGCGTCTCAAGCTCTCCATGGTATACTGTCTGCTCTCCAGACCGTCCACGAAGATCTCGCCGCTGTCCACGTCGTAAAAACGCATCAGCAGGTTGATGATGGTGGTCTTGCCCGCGCCGGTGGGGCCGACGATGGCAATGGTCTGACCGGGAGCCGCCTTCAGGTTCAGGTTGTGCAGGATGGTCTTGCCGGGCAGATAGCCGAAGTCCACATTTTTCGCTTCCACGTCGCCCTGTGCCTGTGTGAGCACCTTGGCGCCGTAGATATCCTTGACCTCCTCGGGCTGGTCTAAGAGGTGGAACACTCTCTCGGACGCCGCAAGAGCGGAGAAGATCTCATTGGTGATGTTGGCGATCTCGTTGATGGGGCCCGAGAACTTACGGCTGTAGAGCACGAAGCTGGAGATCTGGCCGATGTCAACGATACCCTTTAAGTACAGAGCCGCGCCGCCCATACCGATGGCAGCCAGGCCCACATTGCTGATAAAACCGATGGTGGGACCCATGATCACGCCCAGGCCGTCCGCTCTGCGGTAAGCCTCCGCAGCGTTTCGATTGATGGTGCTGAAGCGGTCGCAGACATCGTTTTCACGGGCGTAGGCGAGAATGGTCTTCTGACCTGTGAACATCTCCTCAACGAAACCGTTCATCACGCCGTAGGAAGCACTTCTCTTAGCGTAGCGGGGACGGGTCCTCTTGCTCATCTGTCTGGTGAAGATGACTGAGATGGGAATGGTCAGGATCATGCAGAACACCAGCGGTATAGAGATGGTGCACATCATGATAAAACTGCCCACAACAGTCACCACGCTGGTGACGATGGCAACAACGTCGGTGGAAAGGCTCATGCAGACCACATCGATATCATATGACACGCGGGAGATGATATCGCCCGCCTGATTTTTATCAAAATAACCCACAGGCAGCAGCATGAGCTTGTTGAACACATCCCTGCGCATGTTGCGGGCGATGCTTCGTCCGACGCGCATCATTCCCACACTTACTAAGAAGTTCATCACATTGCTGCCCACATATACGATCAACATCAGGATCGAGTAGTGGATGACCTTGTCCATGTTGACAAGCCCCTTGCCGGCGCCTGCCTCCGAGATCGCCTTTCCCGCGAAGTTGGGGCCCATCAGGTTGCCCAGGTTGCTAAGAAAAGCGCAGATCATGAACAAAAGAACGATCCATTTATATTCCATCAGATAATTCAGGATGCGGCGCAGCGCGCCCTTGGCATCCTTGGGACGGCGTTTTTCGCCGCCGCGATCTCCGGGACCCGGCATAGTTTTTCCCTCTTTCTTACAGTCTCATCATCAGCCCATAGCACCCATCTGAGTCTCATAGATCTCGCGGTATGCGGGACAGGTCTCAAGAAGATGCTCATGGTTTCCGTAGCCGATCATTCTGCCGTTATCCATGACCATGATGTTGGTCATGTTCATAACACTGCTGACACGCTGGGCAATGAGCACCAGAGTGCAGTCGGCGTAATGTTCCGTAATGGCGCGGCGCATGGCTGCGTCGGTCTTGTAGTCCAGTGCGCTGGAGCTGTCGTCTAAGATCAATATCTTAGGGTCTGCCGCCAGAGCTCTGGCAACCAGAAGTCTCTGCTTCTGTCCGCCGGAGAGGTTGGCACCCTTGATGCTTGCCTCGTGGTCGAGGCCTGCCTCTAAGCTGTCGATGAATTCAGCCGCCATGGCATCCTCCACCGCTCTGCGCAGCATCGGGTCTGTGACCTCACGGCCGAAGGTGATGTTCTCCCGCAGAGTATCCTGGAAGACCATATCGTTCTGGAAAGCCACGCCGAAGAGGCTGTGCAGCTCATCCTTGTCGTAGGTGCGCACATCTCTGCCGTCCACAAAAACGGCGCCCGCGTCCGCGTCATAGAAGCGCATCAGCAGGTTGATGACTGTGGTCTTGCCGCAGCCGGTGGGACCGATGATGCCCAGGCTCTCGCCCTTTTT
>JAZULD010000043.1:0-14806 GCA_045643625.1 Acetatifactor sp.
GAGCGTGAGGAGGAAGCAGCCCGCAAGCAGAAGGAACGCGAGGAAGAGGCTGCACGCAAGAAGAAAGAGAAGGAAGAAGAGGAGAAGCGCAAGAAAAAGGAGAAGGCAGCGGAGCGCCGCAAGGCTCAGATCGAGCGTCAGCTGATCAATACCGGTGCTCAGATCATCAAGCGAGGACTCCTCGGAACTCTGTTTAAATAGGTCTTTTTACATAATGTTTACAATTTGTTTATAGACCCGCAGGCTCACGGTGTTGAATATGACCGGGGAATCTGCTACAATATATAGTGTATTTTTTGAAAAATTAGATGCGGCCGGCGGTCGTATCGTGAAAAGGTATGGTTTAACAATGAAAGTAGTTGATAAGATTTTCGGCACTCACAGTACCAGAGAACTGAAGAGAATCATGCCCCTGGTCGACAAGATCGAGGCACTGCGTCCTACAATGATGGACCTCTCCGACGAGGCGCTGAAGGGCAAGACCGAAGAGTTTAAGAATCGTCTGAACAACGGTGAGACACTGGATGACCTGCTTCCCGAGGCATATGCAACAGTGAGAGAGGCAGCAAGACGTGTACTCAAAATGGAGCATTACCGCGTACAGCTGATCGGTGGTATCATCCTCCATCAGGGCCGTATCGCAGAGATGCGTACCGGTGAAGGTAAGACCCTGGTGTCCACACTTCCCGCATATCTGAATGCGCTGACCGGCAAGGGCGTTCACGTTGTAACCGTCAACGATTACCTGGCAAAGCGTGACTCCGAGTGGATGGGTCAGGTTCATGAGTTCCTGGGCCTGAAGGTCGGCGTTGTTTTGAACAGCATGGACTCCGATGAGAGACGTGCGGCATATAATTGCGACATCACCTATGTCACCAATAACGAGCTCGGTTTCGATTATCTGCGTGACAACATGGTAATTTATAAGGAGCAGCTGGTACTGCGCAATCTTTCCTACTGCATCATCGATGAGGTGGACTCCGTTCTGATCGATGAAGCGAGAACCCCTCTGATCATCTCCGGACAGAGCGGCAAGTCAACCGCCCTCTATGAGATGTGTGACGTGCTGGCACGTCAGATGAAGCGCGGCGCCGATGTCAAAGAGATGACCAAGATGGATGCCATCATGGGCGTTGTACAGGAAGAGACCGGCGACTTCGTTGTAAATGAGAAGGACAAGATCGTTAACCTGACCGAGAAGGGTGTTGAGAAGGTAGAGAACTTCTTCCACATCCAGAACTTTGCGGATGCTGAGAACCTTGAGATCCAGCACAACATCATCCTTGCGCTGCGTGCGCACAATCTGATGTTCCGCGATCAGGATTATGTTGTAAAAGATGATCAGGTACTGATCGTTGATGAGTTTACCGGACGTATCATGCCCGGCAGACGTTACTCCGACGGTCTGCACCAGGCAATTGAGGCGAAGGAGCATGTTAAGGTAAAGCGTGAGAGCAAGACCCTTGCATCCATCACCTTCCAGAACTTCTTCAACCTCTTCGAGAAGAAGTGCGGTATGACCGGTACCGCTCTGACCGAGGAGAACGAGTTCCGTGAGATCTACGGAATGGACGTTATTGAGATCCCCACCAACATGCCTGTTATCCGTCAGGACTTACAGGATGCGGTTTACAAGACCAGAGCAGAGAAGCTGCAGGCAATTGCAGATGCAGTTGTTGAGGCACATGCCAAGGGACAGCCCGTTCTGGTAGGTACCATCACCATCGAGGCCAGTGAAGAGATCAGCAAGATCTTAAGCAAGAGAGGCGTTCAGCACAAGGTCCTGAATGCGAAGTTCCACGAGATGGAAGCTGAGATCGTTGCAGACGCAGGTATTCACGGTGCCGTAACCATCGCTACCAACATGGCAGGTCGTGGTACCGATATTAAGCTGGATGAGCAGGCGAAGGAAGCCGGCGGTCTGAAGATCATCGGTACCGAGCGTCATGAGTCACGTCGTATCGACAATCAGCTGCGCGGTCGTTCCGGTCGTCAGGGCGATCCCGGTGAATCCAAGTTTTATATCTCCCTGCAGGACGATCTGATGAGACTCTTCGGTTCCGAGCGTCTGATCAACATGTTCAACGCTCTTGGTATTCCCGAGGGACAGGAGATCGAGCACAAGGCTCTGACCAGTGCCATCGAGTCCGCTCAGAAGAAGATCGAGGGCAACAACTTCGGTACCCGTAAGAATCTGCTGGACTATGACCGTGTCATGAGTGAGCAGCGTGAGATCATCTACGATGAGAGAAGACGCGTACTGGACGGCGAGAGCATGCGCGACGTGATCTACAAGATGATCACCGATATCGTAGACAACTGCGTTGATATCTGCATCAACGATGATCTGGACTACAAGGAGTGGGATTACAATGAACTGAACACTCTGCTGATCCCCACCATTCCTCTGCAGCCCATCACTCCCGAGAGAGTACAGAAGAATAAGAAAAACAGCTTAAAGCAGCAGCTGAAGGAAGAGGCAGTGAAGCTCTACGAGAGCAAGGAAGCTGAGTTCCCCGAGGCTGAGACCATCCGTGAGCTTGAGCGCGTGATCCTGTTGAAGGTGATCGACCGCAAGTGGATGGATCATATCGACGATATGGAACAGCTGCGTCAGGGTATCGGTCTCCAGGCATACGGCCAGAGAGATCCCCTGGTAGAGTATAAGATGAACGGTTACGAGATGTTCGAGGAGATGACCCAGAATATCCGTGAAGAGACCGTAAGACTCCTCCTGCACATCAGAGTTGAGCAGAAGGTAGAGCGTGAGCAGCAGGCGAAGATCATCGGCACCAACAAGGATGATACCGTTGCCAAGGCTCCCATCGTAAGAAAAGAAGTTAAGGTATATCCCAACGATCCCTGCCCCTGCGGAAGCGGTAAGAAGTTTAAGCAGTGCCACGGACGTAAGGCCTGATCGGCAGCAACCTAAATTTTATGGTAAAGGCAGGTGACGCAAGTGGTTGAATTAGATCAGATGAAATCCGAAATTCTGACATACGAAACTCCATTGGCGGAAGTGAGGGATTCACTTTGACCTCGTAAATAAGGTCAAGAGAATCGAGGAACTGGAGCGTGAAATGGAAGCTCCCGGTTTCTGGGACGACCCCGATCGTTCCAATCAGAAGATGAAGGATCTGAAGAACCTGAAGGACACAGTTTCCCTCTGTGACAAGCTCGACACCCAGTACGAGGACATCCTCACACTGATCGAGATGGGTTACGAGGAGGACGATGCCTCCATTATTCCTGAGATCCGACAGGAACTGGATGATTTTATTGCAGAGTTTGAAGACCTCCGTCTCAGCACTCTGCTGTCCGGAGAATATGACAAGACGAATGCCATCCTGAAGTTAAACGCAGGTGCCGGCGGTACCGAGAGCTGCGATTGGTGCGCGATGCTGTACCGCATGTACACCAGATGGGCGGAGCGCAAGGGTTTCTCCATCGACGTGCTGGACTTCCTGGACGGAGATGAAGCGGGCATCAAGTCCGTTACCTTCCAGGTGAACGGTCTGAATGCTTACGGTTATCTGAAGTCCGAGAAGGGCGTACACAGACTGGTTCGTATTTCTCCTTTTAACGCGCAGGGCAAGCGTCAGACATCCTTTGTATCTCTGGATGTTATGCCCGATATCGAGGAGGATCTGGATGTCGAGATCGACGAGAAAGATCTGAGAATCGATACCTATCGAAGCAGCGGCGCGGGCGGTCAGCATATCAACAAGACCTCCTCAGCGATCCGTATTACCCATATCCCTACCGGAACGGTCGTACAGTGTCAGAACGAGCGAAGCCAGTTCCAGAATAAGGACAAGGCAATGCAGATGCTGCGTGCCAAGTTATACCTCTTAAAACAGGAAGCGAATGTCGAGAAGCTTTCCGATATCCGCGGCGAGATCAAAGAGATCGCCTGGGGAAGCCAGATCAGATCCTACGTTCTGCAGCCCTACACCATGGTCAAGGATCACCGCACAGATGTGGAGACCGGCAATGTTGATGCCGTCCTTGACGGTGCTCTGGACCTGTTTATCAACGGTTATCTGAAGTGGATCAACCTGACACCCGAAAAAGAGAATTAATGCAAAAGAAAAAGTCTTATCCGTTTGGATAAGACTTTTTTTGAAATCAGAAACAGGATCAAAACATGATTGCCCTTTACGTTATTCGTCTCTGCTGCGCATAAGGTGCAGGAAGAACAGTGCGTAGGTCACGTTGAAGTAAGGGGTCAGCCACAGAGTTCCGAGCAGCATGGTGAAGAGGTTTAAGCACATCAAAGGCAGGAAACTGAGCTGCAGCAGGAAGAAGGTCAGCATATGACCCTTCATCAGGCGGATGCTGTCGCTTAAGTTCTTGCCCACGGTGTTGCCGGGGAAGTCGAGCATCAGGTAAATGCTCTGTGACAGCGCCAGGGAGATGGGGATGTAAATGATAAAACCGACTGCCAGGGCGATCAGTACCATGCGCATATCAGCAAAGCTTGCGCCCTTGGAGCGGTAATACTGCGCCAGGTTCAGGGGCAGGGTGTAAAGTGCAGCCACCAGAGTGAGCACCGCGCTTAAACCGAAGGAACGGCCGAAGCGGTGAGTGTAACCGTAGAAGAGATCCGAAAGGGAGAAGTCCATGCCGCAGGCAATGCGCAGATAGATCATGGAGAAACCGATTTGGAAAACATTGCAGAAGATCGCGAAGACGACGGATACCACGTAGGTCACGAGCATCAGAGGCAGGGTAACGGTCTCGGTGTTGGTCAGATATTGAAGTGCGGATAACAGCCCGGAAGAGATCGAGGTGCCGATGTCTGTGATAAACATTGTGGCCACGGAATTGATCAGAAAGATCAGGATGATGCGGCCGAATTTACCTTGAAGCAGGTCCTTGGAATTGTCCTTCAGACTGCCAAATAACTGTGAATTGGTCATGTAGGAAAGCCTCCTGTATTATGTGTTGAACTTGCGGTCAGATGCAGACTAATCGATCGAGAAGGGGAACATCTCGTCCAGACTGATGCCCATGGTCTCCTCGTAGTAGCTGTTCAGCTGCTCGCGCTGTGCGGGATCGGAGAGGAAGGGGATCACGGTATTGACCAGAGTGTAAGCGGTGAGGGCAATGCCGGCCACCATGCCGAGCAAAGAAGTGATCAGTGCCATGCGGCAGGAGCGTGAAAGCTTCCGGCCGTGTCTGTGAGCCAGACATACGAAGAGGATGCCCAGAGCGCCCAGTATGATGGAGAAAACACCGGTACAGAAGACAGTGATGGAACCGATGCCCAGGAGCACGGCAAAAGCCTCAAAACCATTGGGGCGGGGCATGGGTCTGCCGGAACCGGTCTGAGGACCGCTCTGTGTGTTCTGACTGTTGTTCATGTTGTTCTGATATTGATCCATGTTGAGAACTCCTTTATAGATATACAAGTACTGTATCATTTTTCAAAAGAATAGGCAAATAAATAAAGTATGAAATCTCGGGAAAAGATTTGAAAAGAAGGTCTGCCGCAGATATAATGAAACAAATGACAGGAATTTCCACAAAACAGGAATCAAACACGACAGACCGGGGAGAGCGATCTCTTCCGTCTGCAGAAAAGGATGAAAAATGGATATCTTAGTACAGTTAAAAAATGAATTGAAGGTGGAGAAGTGGCAGGTGGAGGCCGCGGTCAAACTGATCGACGAGGGCAATACCATCCCCTTTATCTCCCGATATCGTAAGGAAGTGACAGGCTCCTTAAACGACGAGCAGCTGCGAGACCTCTACGAGAGACTGCAGTACCTGCGCAACCTGGAGGACAAGAAAAACCAGGTGCTGGGAAGCATCGAGGAGCAGGGACTTCTGACAGATGAACTTCGCGAGAAGATCCTGGCAGCAGAGACACTTGTACTGGTGGAGGATCTGTACAGACCATACCGCCCCAAGAGAAAGACCCGCGCAAGCATCGCAAAGGAGAAGGGCTTAGAGGGTCTGGCAGTGTACATCATGCTGCAGAGAGCAACTCATCCTCTCGAAAAAGAAGCCGAGAAATATATCTCCGAGGAGAAGGGTGTGGCCACTGTTGAGGAGGCTATTCAGGGCGCCATGGACATTATCGCCGAGTCGATCTCGGACAACGCCGACTACAGAACCTTCATCCGTGACCTGACCGTGCGCGAGGGAACCCTGCGCTCCCAGGCTAAGGACGAGAAGGCCGCAAGCGTCTACGAGATGTATTACGATTATGAAGAGCCTGTCAAAAAAGTGCCCGGACACCGCATCCTGGCGATCAATCGAGGCGAGGAAGAGAAGTTTCTGACAGTCAGGGTAAATGCCCCGAAAGACCGATGTTTAGGCTATTTATTAAAGATGACACTCGTGTCAGACAACGCCTTTACGACACCTGTGCTGGAAAAGGCTGTCACAGATAGTTATGACAGATTGATCGCGCCGGCCATTGAGCGAGAGATCAGAGGCAGTCTGACGGAGAGAGCGGAGGACGGAGCCATTCATGTCTTCGGCAAGAACCTAGAGCAGCTCCTGATGCAGCCTCCCATTGCGGGCAAGGTCGTCCTCGGATGGGACCCTGCCTTCAGAACCGGCTGCAAGCTTGCGGTCGTAGACGGCACCGGCAAGGTGCTGGACACCAAGGTCATCTATCCCACAGCGCCTCAGAACAGAGTCGAGGAGGCCAAGCGTGACCTGACCCGTCTGATCAAAAAGTATTCCGTGGACCTGATCTCCGTGGGCAACGGTACCGCCTCCAGAGAGTCCGAGCAGGTGATCGTTGATCTCTTAAAAGAACTGGACTGTCCCGTTCAGTATGTGATCGTAAACGAGGCGGGAGCTTCCGTATATTCGGCAAGCAAACTTGCGACCGAGGAATTCCCTCAGTTCGATGTGGGACAGAGAAGCGCTGCTTCCATCGCGCGCAGACTGCAGGATCCCCTGGCAGAGCTTGTGAAGATCGACCCCAAGTCCATCGGCGTCGGTCAGTACCAGCACGACATGAACCAGAAGAAGCTGGGCGACACCCTGAGCGGTGTTGTCGAAGACTGCGTAAACAAAGTCGGCGTGCACTTAAATACCGCATCCGCATCCCTTCTTGAATATATCTCCGGCATCAACAAGACCATTGCGAAGAATATCGTGGCCTACCGTGAGGAGAACGGCCGCTTTACCGACCGCAGACAGCTTAAGAAAGTTGCCAAGCTGGGTCCCAAGGCCTACGAGCAGTGCGCGGGCTTTCTGCGCATCGACGGCGGTGTGAATCCCCTGGATGCGACCAGCGTTCATCCTGAGTCCTACGCGGCAACAGGAGACCTGTTAAAGAAGCTGGGTCTTACCCTTGATGATGTGCGCGCGGCACAGCGTAAGAAAGTATCTGCGCTGACCGGCAGGATCCCTGATAAGAAGAAACTCGCCGCAGAACTTGGCATCGGCGAGATCACTTTGAACGATATTCTGGGCGAACTTGAAAAGCCTGCGAGAGACCCCAGAGAGGACATGCCCAAGCCCATCCTTCGAAGCGATGTCATTGAGATGAAAGACTTAAAGCCCGGCATGATCATGAAGGGCACGATCCGCAATGTCATCGACTTCGGTGCATTTGTTGACATCGGCGTACACCAGGACGGCCTGGTACACATCTCACAGATCACCGACCGCTTTATCAAGCATCCATTAGAGGCTGTCAGCGTAGGAGATGTGGTGGATGTGCAGATCCTTGCGGTCGACCTGCAGAAGAAGAGGATCAGTCTGACCATGAGGATCAAGCCGGACATGCAGGCATAAAGTCAAAAATACAAAAAGTCAGGGCGGGTTCGACCGTTCGCTCTTTTTACAATATTTCTGCAGTATTATGGATTGGACTCCGCCTGCCGCGGTATGGTCCACATACACTCGCGCTGGTGGAAGGTGAGTTCCACCGGGCGTATAAAATCATGCACCTCCACGGTGCAGATGAATTCGATCTGATTGGCAAACTTGCGGCGCTCATAGAAGGAATGGACCTTCAGGGCGCTGTCGCTGATACAAACATACAGGGGCTTGATCCGCCCCTCCGAATCAAAGGAGGCGATGACGGATATCACAGTGATGGGGTCGTGGGGCAGATCCATGGCGGACTTCGAGATATTCTGGCTCATTACGTCTCCTTTCGTGATTTTTGGTTCTTTCATTATACGAACAAATGTTCGATTTGTAAAGAAGGAAAATAACAAATAAAAACTTGCATTTTCAAAACGTCTGTGCTATTCTTGTCTCGTTAAAAATAACCATAAGAAAATTCTTCGGGGTCGGGTGAAATTCCCTACTGGCGGTATAGTCCGCGACCTGTGGAGCGCATGCTCCATGGCTGACTCGGTTAGATTCCGGGACCAACAGTAAAGTCTGGATGAAAGAAGGATGTCACGGCATTTATGTCGTGATCTGTGCCTGTGCGTTTTTGCATGCGAAAATTTACCCCGGATCCGTTCCGGGGTTTTTTTATGCGAACAATGAGCCAAAGTTTGTGCCTGCACGAAACCCTGGCGAATGTCGCGATAACCTGAGAAACTCGCGGAGCGTGTTTCGAGGGTCGCCTGCAGAAGAGTGCGTGAGTACGTAAGAAGAATTTTCCGACAGGAAACGGAGGAAAATAAAATGAATAACCTGTTCCAAAATGTAGCTGATAACGTAAGCTTCGTGCTTACCTTCCTTGCAGTGATCGCTGTGCTCTTTGTGATCGCGGTCGTGATCGAGAAGATCGCAGCAGGCAAGAACGGCACCGCCGAGAAGATCTTTACCACCCGTAAGATGGCAATGGTCGGCATGTTCTCCGCTGTGGCAATGATCCTCATGCTCTTCGAGATCCCCATGCCCTTCGCACCTTCTTTTTACAAGTTGGACTTAAGTGAGATCCCTGTTCTTGTGGGTACCTTCGCATTCGGTCCCGCCGCAGGCGTTATGATCGAGTTCGTGAAGATCGTACTGAAGCTCTTCGTAAAGGGTACTTCCACCGCATTCGTAGGCGAGCTTGCCAACTTCGCGGTAGGCTGCAGCTTCATTCTTCCCGCATCTGTGCTCTACCTGTTCCGCAAGAATAAGAAGAGCGCGATCTTAGGCTGTGTTGTGGGAACTGTCTGCCTTACTGTCTTCGGTACCGCATTCAATGCGATCTACCTGCTTCCCGCTTTCGCCAAGTTATACGGCATGCCTCTTGAGGTGATCTTAGACATGGGAGCCAAGATCAATCCCCTGGTTACCCCCGGCAGCATCGTAAGCTTCGTTGTTGCATGCGTTGCTCCCCTGAACCTGATCAAGGGATGCGTGGACTCTCTGATCACTCTGTTTATCTACAAGCCCTTAAGCCCCATCATCAAGAGCGGCAGAAAGTAATCTGTCCCGTACACTTGCTTTTTTGTGTGGAAAAACATATAATCAAAGCACCTGCAGATTTGCGGGTGCTTTCTTTTGTTGCGTCTTTTTACGGACGGAGAGAGAACTCTTCGTTATATTTAGTGATGCGGACGCAGGAACTGTGAACAGGAAAAGGAAACGGACAAATGATCGAACTTGACATCAAGATCGGCGCATCCGATCTGTATGACTATTTATTGAAGCATTCCTACAACGGCACGCAGGGCATCGTCGGCAGCTCTATGGGAGCGGTGGCGATCTTAGTCGGTCTCTCCTCGAGACACTGGCTGCTTCTGATCCTCGGCATCATGGCACTTCTGTACCTGCCCTGGACCCTCTATGTGAGGAGCAGACAGCAGGCGCTTCTGCCGGTTTTTCAGAAGCCTCTCCACTATGTGCTGGACGATGAGGGAATCGAGATCTCCCAGGACGATGCGAAGGAGAAGCAGAGCTGGGATGATATGGTGAAGGCCATCTCCACCACAAGAAGCATTATCGTCTATACCTCCAAGGTGAACGCAACCATCTTCCCCAAGAGACAGATGGGCGACAAGACAGCGCTGGTGATCGAGATGATCTCCACGCACATGCCTCCTTCCAAGGTGAAGATCAAGGCGTAGAAGGGAAAAAATATGACTTTTGAGAGCTTTAGCAGAGAGGATACCTTTGCTTTCGGAGAAAAGATCGGCCGTGACGGCAAGCCCGGACAGGTATTTACCCTGATCGGCGATCTGGGAACCGGCAAGACCGTTTTTACACAGGGCGTTGCTAAGGGCCTTGGCATTACAGAACCCGTGAACAGTCCTACTTTTACCGTGGTGCAGATCTATGAGGAGGGCCGCCTGCCTTTTTATCATTTTGATGTGTACCGTCTGGGTGATGTGGACGAGATGGAAGAGATCGGCTATGAGGATTATTTCTACGGCGAGGGCATGTGCCTGATCGAGTGGGGCGACATGATCCGCGAGATCCTTCCGGAGCACTACACAAGGATCGAGATCGAGAAGGATCTCGAGAAGGGCTTCGACTATCGAAAGATCACGGTGGAAGAGATTTAGAATCAGAAAGGTTTGGATAACGGTATGAAGATCTTGGGACTGGACAGCTCCGGACTTGCAGCAAGCGTTGCTGTTGTGGAGGACGGAATCCTTCTTGCGGAATTTACTACCAATTATAAAAAGACACATTCACAGACACTGCTTCCCATGATGGATGAGATCAGGAAGATGGTGGATCTTGATATGGAGACTGTGGACGCCATCGCGGTGGCAGCGGGCCCCGGTTCTTTTACCGGGCTGCGCATCGGTGCGGCGACTGCCAAGGGTCTGGGACTTGCACTCGGTAAGCCCCTGATCGAGGTGCCTACGCTGGAGGGTCTTGCCTATAACTTCTGGGGCAGTGACAAACTGGTGTGCCCCATCATGGACGCACGCCGCAGTCAGGTCTACACAGGCATCTACACCTATGAACAGAACGGTGCCGACTACCGGCTCGTGACTCTGCTCGATCAGTGTGCCATGGAGATCGGTGAGCTGGTCGAAAAGCTGAATGAGCTTGGAAGAGAAGTGATCTTCCTCGGTGACGGCGTGCCTGTCTACCGTAAAAATATTGAAGAGAAGTGCAGTGTGCCCTATGCTTTTGCACCTGCGCTTGCCCACTGCCAGAGAGCGGCAAGTGTTGCCTCCCTCGGCGCAGTATATTACGCGGAGGGCAAGGTCGTTGCAGCGGCAGACCATCAGCCCGTCTACCTGCGCAAGAGTCAGGCGGAGCGTGAGAGAGAAGAGGCAATGAACGCGTGACGGAAGAACTTGTGATCAGACAATTGCAGACAGAGGATATTGCGGAACTTGCGGATATTGAGGCGAAGTCCTTCAGCACTCCCTGGAAGGCAGCTGATTTTGAGGGCGTGCTCACCAGAGATTACTGTCTCTACCTGGTGGCACTGCTTGACGGCAGAGTGGTCGGTTCCGCAGGAATGACCATGAGCTACGGCGAGGGCTATATCGACAACGTTGTTGTGGCGGAGGATGTGCGCGGAAGAGGCATCGCCGGCAGACTGATCGAGGAACTGTTAAAGGCCGGCGGCGAGAAGGGAATCGAAGCCTTCACGCTGGAGGTCAGAGTCAGCAACGCCCCTGCAATACACGTCTACGAGCGGGCAGGTTTTGTCAGCGAGGGAATTCGTCCCCGCTTTTACGAATGGCCCGTGGAGGACGCCATGATCATGTGGAGGAGATAAAAAAGAATGCTTGATGTTTGTTTGCTGGGAACGGGAGGAATGATGCCCCTGCCTTACAGGTGGCTGTCCTCTCTTATGATGCGCTATAACGGAATGAGTGTGCTCGTCGATTGCGGCGAGGGCACCCAGATCGCCATGCGCGAGAAGGGCTGGAGTCCCAATCCCATTGATATTATATGTTTTACCCACTTTCATGCGGACCATATCAGCGGTCTGCCCGGTATGCTTCTCACCATGGGCAACGCGGAGAGAACGGAGCCTCTGCTCCTCATCGGACCGAAAGGGCTTAGCCGTGTGGTGAATTCCCTGCGCGTGATCGCGCCGGAGCTTCCCTTTGAACTGAAGTGCGTGGAGATCGGCGAGGCGGAGGAGACCTTTGAATTCAACGGCCTTCGCATCAAGGCCTTCAAGGTCAACCACAATGTGCTCTGCTACGGCTACACCTTCAGCATCGACAGAGCGGGAAGATTTGACAGGGAGCGCGCCGAGGCGCAGCAGATCCCCATGAAGCTGTGGAGCAGACTGCAGAAGGGCGAGATCATCGAGCTTGACGGCGTCACCTATACACCCGACATGGTGTTGGGCGAACAGCGCAAGGGCTTAAAGGTCACCTACTGTACCGATACAAGACCCGTTGACAGCATTGCAGCCAACGCGGAGGGCTCAGACCTGGCGATCTTAGAGGGCATGTACGGAGAGCCCGACATGGTGGACAAGGCCAGAGAGCACAAGCACATGACCATGTACGAGGCGGCGAGAATCGCCAGGGCAGCGAACGTCGGCCAGCTCTGGCTGACACATTACAGTCCTTCCCTCATGTATCCCGAGGATTTCATCGGGGACGTGCGCAAGATCTTTCCTGACAGCATTGCCGCGAAGGACGGAAGAACGGTAGAACTCCGATTTGAGGAAGATTAAAAAGATGAACGAAGATATTTTGATCCTTGCCATTGAGAGCTCCTGCGATGAGACGGCAGCCTCAGTGGTCAGAAACGGAAGGGAGATCCTTTCCAATATTATTTTTTCACAGATCGATCTGCACACCCTCTACGGAGGCGTAGTGCCCGAGATCGCATCCCGCAAGCATATCGAGAAGATCAATCAGGTGATCGAGGAGGCATTGAGGACTGCAGGTGTGACCCTGAAGGATATCGATGCCATTGCCGTTACCTACGGTCCCGGTCTTGTGGGCGCACTGCTCGTGGGCGTATCCGCAGCCAAGGCCATCAGCTTTGCAACAGGTATTCCTCTTGTGGGCGTGCATCACATCGAGGGACATATCAGTGCCAACTATATTGAAAATAAGGAACTGGAACCTCCTTTTGCCTGTCTGGTAGTTTCCGGCGGACACTCCCATCTGGTACTGGTGAAGGACTACGGCGAGTACGAGATCATAGGACGCACCAGAGACGACGCGGCGGGTGAGGCCTTTGACAAGGTGGCAAGAGCCATCGGACTTGGCTATCCCGGCGGCCCCAAGATCGATAAGCTCTCCAAAGAGGGCAATCCCGACGCCATCGCTTTTCCCAGAGCGAAGGTTGCGGAGAACGAGTACGACTTCAGCTTCAGCGGTCTGAAATCCGCAGTGCTGAATTACTTAAACGGCTGCAAGATGAAGGGCGAGGAGATCTGCGAGGCAGATGTTGCGGCTTCCTTCCAGAAGGCAGTAATCGACGTGCTGGTGGAGCATTCCATGCATGCGGTCAGAGAGTACGGCTACGACAAGTTCGCCATCGCCGGAGGCGTGGCATCCAACGGATCCTTGCGTGCGGCTTTCGAGAAGGCATGTGAGAAGGAGGGAGTCGCTTTTTATCATCCCTCACCTGTTTTCTGTACAGACAACGCGGCCATGATCGGAGCGGCCGGTTACTATGAATATATCAAGGGTGTGCGCAGCGGCTACGATCTTAACGCCGTGCCCAATCTGAAACTGGGCGAGCGCAGCGCGGAGGCAACGATTCGATGAGACCTGACAACGCAGGCAAAAAGTGCACAATGATCATTCTGGCAGCAGGCAGCGGCAGCAGGATGCAGAGCAATGTGGCCAAGCAGTTTATGCTGCTTCGCGACAAGCCCCTGATCTGGTATTCCCTGAATGCGGCACAGGATTCCCCTCTGGTGGATGAGTGCATTCTTGTGACCGGGGAAGCACAGATCGACTATGTAAAAAAAGAGATCGTGGACAGATACGGTTTTACAAAGGTGCGCGCAGTCATCGCCGGCGGCAGCGAGAGATATGCCTCCGTGGCCAATGCCATGAGATATCTGGCAGAGAGCGGGGAGCGCGAGGGAATCATTATGGTTCACGACGGCGCGAGACCTTTTCTCACAGATGAGATCATTGAGCGCTGCTATGAAGGTGCAGATCTGTACCGTGCCTGTGTGGCGGCAATGCCCTCCAAGGACACCGTGAAGATCGTCGACGAGGACAGGATGGCAGTGGATACTCCCGACAGAAAGTATGTCTGGGCGATCCAGACTCCCCAGGCCTTCGATGCCGGTCTGATCGTTTCCGCATATGCGGCGCTTGACCGCGAGGTTGCGAAGACGGGCAGTGCGCGGGTGACGGATGACGCCGGTGTGGTGGAGCGATTCACCGATGTGAGAGTGAAAATGGTGGAGGGAAGCTACACCAATCTGAAGATCACCACCCCCGAAGATCTGAAGATCGCGGAGATATTTCTAGCCGAAAAATAGGCTCTCTCGATTGTTAAAAAATTGTCTCAAAAACATGAAAAAAAGATGTTGACATCAGGACACCTTTTTGCTAGAATAACAAATGTCGCTGACAGAGCGGATTGCTTGGAGAGATATCGAAGTGGTCATAACGAGGCGGTCTTGAAAACCGTTTGTCCGCAAGGGCGCGTGGGTTCGAATCCCACTCTCTCCGTTAGGAGATTTTCAAGAATCACCGTCAATTAAATAGATTTTAATGAATCAGCTAATTGTGGAGAAGTACCCAAGTGGCCGAAGGGACACCCCTGGAAAGGGTGCAGGTCGTTAATAGCGGCGCGAGGGTTCAAATCCCTCCTTCTCCGTTAGGTGCGAGAGCACCGAATGTACCTTGACAAATAAACAGCAATGCAACCCTGAAAATTCTTTAAAAAAATGGTTCGTCTCGAACCATTCGGCGCGAGAGCGCAGAGAAAATTCAGAGAACAGACGAGTGAGAGAGATCTCACGAGTCAACCTAAAAAC
>JAZULD010000044.1:0-11370 GCA_045643625.1 Acetatifactor sp.
AGACCTGCAGGTCTTAAGACCGACCTTGATTTTGACAGAAAACTGTACGTGATCCGTCGCGTTTTTGAACAGAGTAATGAGAATACCTACGTGCCTTCCCTCTCCGGAAGAACCATCGTATACAAGGGTATGTTCCTTGTAAGCCAGCTGCGCACTTTCTTCGCAGACTTACAGGATGAGGACTACGAGTCCGCGATCGCTCTGGTTCATTCCAGATTCTCCACCAACACCAACCCCAGCTGGCTGCGTGCGCATCCCAACCGTTTCGTGGTCCACAACGGTGAGATCAACACCATCAAGGGCAACGTGGACAAGATGCTCGCAAGAGAAGAGACCATTGAGACCGGAAGCTTTTCCGATGCGGATCTCACCAAGGTCCTTCCTATTATCTCTGCGGAAGGTTCCGACTCCGCAATGCTCGACAACGCTCTTGAGTTTATGATCATGGGCGGTATGGATCCCGCTCTTGCCGCTATGGTTCTGATTCCCGAGCCCTGGGAGCACAATGACACCATCTCCCAGGAGGAGAGAGATTTCTACCAGTACTATGCAACCATGATGGAGCCCTGGGACGGTCCTGCGTCCATCCTGTTCTCCGACGGTGATGTAATGGGTGCGATCCTGGACCGCAACGGCCTGCGTCCTTCCCGTTACTATGTAATGGACGACGACAGACTGATCCTGTCCTCCGAGGTAGGCGTTCTGGAGCTGGACGAGAAGCATATTCTGAAAAAAGAGAGACTGCATCCCGGCAAGATGCTGCTTGTTGACACCAAGAAGGGTGCCATCATCTCCGATGACGAGTTAAAGCAGCTGTATGCCAACAGAGAGCCCTACGGTGAGTGGCTGGATGCGAACCTCTTATGTCTCGGCGACTTAAAGATCCCCAACGAGAGAATCCCTTCCTACAAGAAGGATGAGCTGATCAGACTGCAGAAGTCCTTCGGCTATACCTATGAAGATTACAAGGAACAGATCGGCAGCATGGCAAGAAATGCCTCCGAGCAGATCGGCGCAATGGGTATCGATACCCCCATCGCTGTGCTCTCCAAGGAGTACCAGCCCCTGTTCTACTACTTTAAGCAGCTGTTTGCACAGGTTACCAATCCCCCTATCGATGCAGTGCGTGAGAAGATCGTTACCGCTGCTACCATTTATGTGGGCAAAAACGGTAATCTCCTTTCCGAGAAGGCTGAGAACTGCCAGGTTCTGAAGATCAAGAACCCCATCCTCTCAGACCTTGACTTAATGAAGATCTCCCACCTTGACAGACCCGGTCTTAAGGCTGAGAAGGTCTCCACCCTGTTTTATAAGAGCACTCCCTTAGAGAGAGCTATCGAGCATCTCTATGTGGAGGTAGACAGAGCCTACAAGGATGGCGCTACCGTGCTGATCCTCTCCGACAGAGGTGTGGATGAGAACCACGTTGCGATTCCTTCCCTGCTGGCTGTGGCTGCAGTTCACAATCATCTGGTTCGCACCAAGAAGTGCATGGCTATGAGCCTGATCCTTGAGTCCGGCGAACCCAGAAACGTACATCATTTTGCAACCCTGTTAGGCTTCGGTGCCTGCGCAGTGAACCCTTATCTTGCACATCAGTCCATCGCCGCTCTGATCGACGAAGGTCTGCTTGACAAGGACTACTATGCAGCCTGCGCCGACTATGACCAGGCCGTTATTCAGGGTATCATCAAGACTGCTTCCAAGATGGGTATCTCCACCATCCAGTCCTATCAGGGCAGCAGGATCTTCGAAGCACTGGGCATTGACAGCTCCGTGATCGACAAGTATTTTACCGGCACCATCTCCCGCGTGGGCGGCGTGAAGCTGGAGGACATCGCTGCAAGCATCGACGAGCAGCACTCCAAGGCATTCGATCCCCTGGGACTTGAGACCGACATGAGCATTGACTCCATGGGCCGCCATAAGGCAAGAAGCCAGGGCGAGACCCACAGATACAACCCTCAGACCATCCACATGCTGCAGATGGCAACCAGAGAGGGCGATTACAGCAAATTCAAGCTCTACACCTCCATGGTGGACCGCGAGGAGACAGGCTATTTAAGAAGCCTTATGGACTTCGTATATCCCGAGGCAGGCGTTCCCTTAGAGGAAGTTGAGAGCGCAGAAGATATCGTTAAGCGCTTTAAGACAGGTGCTATGTCCTACGGCTCCATCTCCGAGGAGGCTCATGAGGCGCTGGCTGTTGCAATGAACAGACTGCACGGCAAGTCCAACTCCGGTGAGGGCGGTGAGAGCGATGAGCGCCTTGAGAGCGCAGGCACCGAGCACGACAGAAGCTCTGCCATCAAGCAGGTGGCAAGCGGACGTTTCGGCGTAACCAGCAGATACCTGGTAAGCGCCAAGGAGATCCAGATCAAGATGGCACAGGGTGCTAAACCCGGTGAGGGCGGACATCTGCCCGGCAAGAAGGTTTATCCCTGGATCGCCAAGACCCGTCATTCAACACCCGGCGTAAGTCTGATCTCCCCTCCTCCTCATCACGATATTTACTCCATTGAGGGCCTTGCACAGCTGATCTACGATCTGAAGAATGCCAACAACAGAGCAAGAATCTCCGTAAAACTGGTTTCCGAGGCAGGCGTAGGTACCATCGCTGCAGGTGTTGCCAAGGCAGGTGCGGGCGTTATCCTGATCTCCGGCTATGACGGCGGTACCGGTGCGGCTCCCTTAAGCTCCATCCACAACGCAGGTCTCCCCTGGGAGCTTGGTCTTGCGGAGGCACATCAGACCCTGAAGCAGAACGGTCTGCGCAACAGAGTTGTCATCGAGACCGACGGTAAGCTCATGAGCGGCCGTGACGTTGCGATCGCAGCCATCCTGGGCGCCGAGGAGTTCGGTTTTGCTACCGCTCCCCTTGTAACCTTAGGCTGTGTAATGATGAGAGTCTGCAACCTGGATACCTGTCCCATGGGTGTTGCAACTCAGAACCCCGAGCTTCGCAAGAAGTTCATCGGTAAGCCCGAATATGTGCAGAACTTCATGATGTTTATCGCTGAAGAGCTGCGTGAATATATGGCAAAACTTGGCGTTCGCAGTGTGGACGAGCTGGTCGGCAGAACCGATCTCATCCGCAAGAAGGACGGCCTTGCAGGCATTGAGGCTCAGATCGATATCTCCAGGATCATCGGCGAGCAGGCTCATGAATCCTGCACCTACAATCCTATGTACAACTACGATTTCGAGCTGGACAAGAAAAAGGACCAGGTCCTGATGGACAGCGAGAAGTCTCTTATGACCGCGATCCGCACCGGCAAGCCCAAGGCTTTTAAGGTGTCTGTCGACAACTTAGACAGAGCCTTCGGTACTCTGATCGGCGCAGAGATCACAAGAAATCATCACGAGGGTCTGCCTGAGGACACCATCGTACTGAACTGTACAGGTGCCGGCGGACAGAGCTTCGGCGCATTCATCCCTTCAGGTCTTACTCTGGATCTGACCGGCGACAGCAACGACTACTTCGGCAAGGGCTTATCCGGCGGTAAGCTCATCGTGAAGGCACCCGCAGACGCAGGCTACGACGCTGAGAACAACATCATCATCGGCAACGTTGCGCTCTACGGCGCTACCGCAGGTGAGGCTTACATCGCAGGTATGGCAGGCGAGAGATTCTGTGTAAGAAACTCCGGCGCAAAGTGCGTAGTTGAAGGTGTCGGCGAGCACGGCTGTGAGTACATGACCGGCGGCGTGGCAGTCATCATCGGTTCTACCGGCAAGAACTTTGCGGCAGGTATGAGCGGCGGTGTTGCCTACGTACTGGATGAGCACAACAAGCTTTACCGCAATCTGAACAAGGAGATGGTACTCACCGAGAAGGTTGAGAACAAGCCCGACAAGGTTGAGCTTCGCACTATGCTTGAGAAGCATGTGAAGAACACCGGATCCGAGAAGGCAAAAATGATCCTTGCAGATTTTGAGAATTATCTGCCCAAGTTCAAGAAGATCATCCCCGCAGACTACAAGAAGATGGTGCAGCTGACTGCAGACTTCATGGAGCAGGGCATGAGCAGAGCCGAGGCACAGATCGAAGCATTCTACGCTAACGTTGGCGAAGACGAGCATTGATCGACAGGAGGAAGGAAACATGGGAAAATCAACAGGTTTTTTGGAATATGAGAGAAAGGATCAGATCTCTGTAGAACCTCTTACAAGAATCAAGAATTTTGATGAGTTCCACATCAGTCTTCCCCTTGAGGAGCAGACCCTGCAGGGCGCAAGATGTATGGCATGCGGCGTTCCTTTTTGCCAGGCCGGCGTAATGATCGCAGGCATGGTGTCCGGATGTCCCCTGCACAATCTGGTGCCCGAGACCAACGAGCTGGTTTATGTGGGCAACTGGGAGCAGGCTTATATCAGACTGAGCAAAACACACAGTTTTCCGGAGTTCACCTCCAGAGTCTGTCCTGCATTGTGTGAGGCTGCATGTACCTGCGGCTTAAACACCAAGCCCGTTGCGACCAAGGACAACGAGAAGGCTATCATCGATTATGCATACGAGAACGGTCTTGTGAAGGAAGTTACCCCCAAGGTACGCACCGGC
Organism: Acetatifactor sp.; assembly: GCA_045643625.1. Taxonomy (GTDB): domain Bacteria; phylum Bacillota; class Clostridia; order Lachnospirales; family Lachnospiraceae; genus Acetatifactor. Next base: position 4,562 of record JAZULD010000044.1, read on the forward strand.
AAGAGCGTGGCTGTCATCGGCAGCGGTCCCTCCGGACTTGCTGTTGCACAGCTGCTTAACAGAAGAGGCCACAGTGTTACTGTTTTTGAGAGAAGCGACAGACCCGGCGGTCTGCTCAGATACGGCATCCCCAACATGAAACTTGACAAGCGCGCCATCGACAGACGTGTTGCCCTCATGGAGGAGGCAGGCGTTGTGTTCAAGTGCGGCGTCAATGTCGGCAAGGACATCACCGCTGAGGAGATCTGCGAGAGTTTTGACAGAGTTGTGCTGTGCTGCGGCGCATCCAACCCCAGAGATATCAAGGCACCCGGAAGAGATGCCGGGGGAATTTATTTTGCGGTTGATTTCCTGAAGGAAGTCAGCAAGAAGCTCATGGACAACGAGTACGATTCCGACAGCGTTATCGCAGCCGAGGACTTCAGTTTCGGCTCCTTAAAGGGCAAAAACGTCATCGTTATCGGCGGCGGTGACACCGGCAACGACTGCGTGGGCACAAGCGTCAGACTGGGCGCAGCAAGCGTTACCCAGATCGAGATGATGCCCCCCGCACCCGCAGAGAGACCGGATTCCAATCCCTGGCCCGAATGGCCCAGGATCTTAAAGACCGATTACGGCCAGGAGGAGGCTATCGCTGTCTACGGACACGATCCCCGCATCTTCAAGACTACCGTGACCGAGTACCTTAAGAACGATGACGGCTCACTTCGAGCAGTCAAGACAGTAGAACTTGAGCGTCAGGTCGACAAGGAGACCGGACGTATGAATATGGTGCCCGTAGCAGGCACCGAGAAGGAGCTGCCCGCAGATCTGGTATTGATCGCAGCAGGTTTCCTTGGCAGCGAGAGCTACGTGACCGAGCAGTTCGGCGTCAAGGTGGACGGCAGAACCAATGTTGCCACCGAGGCGGGCAAATACAAGACCTGCAAGGAGAATATCTTCACCGCAGGCGACATGCACCGCGGCCAGTCTCTGGTGGTTTGGGCCATCGCAGAGGGCAGAGGCGCAGCGGCAGCAGTTGATGAGTCATTGATGGGCTATACCAATCTGTAGACCCCTGAAATAAGCGCACAAGACACAAAAAAGGGAGAGCGATATGCTCTCCCTTAGTCTTTGTCACCAAAATATTCAGATCTTAGTTCTCTTCATCGCTGTCAAGCTCTGCAGCCACTGCGGGAACAACTGCGGAGATGACCGCTACCACAACCACTGCGATGATGACCAACAGCATGCCTGCCATAAGAATAAACATCGTAAAAACCTCTCTTCGGAAATCTTTTCTACGAAACAGTATAACATATCCTCCGGAAAGTACAACTAAAAATTGCAAAAATCATATTGACAATGAACGTAATTTCGTGTAAAAATATACTTACAGAAACGAAATTCCGTCTATCTGTTATCTTTTTTTCAAGCCATTCGGCGAACATTTCCATTTTTATCACAATCGAATCATGAGTCTTGCATGGGCTTTGGGCTATGTCTTTTTTGCGTACGCTTCTTTGACCTGTGGGACGCGTCTTAGGAGGAAGATGAGAGAAGAGAAGCTTGACGCTGCAAGCCCGGACGCTGCGGACTATCTGCAGGAGCTTGTAAATGATTACATCACCCAGAAGCAGTCAGTTCTTCTGCAGATGAAGAAGGGCCAGCTTGGCCGCAGGGAATTCCTTGAGGAAGTAAGAGGGCATATCGATGTCTACTACCGTCTGCCGGAAACGGGCAGGGATCAGCTCTTAAAGAGCTTCGAGCAGTATATCTTCGGTTATTCCGTCCTCTCGCCCCTGATCGACGATGAGCAGGTGTCCGACATCCGTGTGGTGAGTTTTGACAACATCCGCATCAAGCGGGAGGGACGACGCATGGACAGCGGGCTCTCCTTCAGAGATGAGCGGGAGTACAGACAGTTCGTGGACTATGTGGCCACGAAGAACCAGGTGAACATCTCCAATCTGAACGCGATACAGCGCTTTACGGACACGGAGAGCCATCCGGGATTTATTCTGCGCTTCACGCTTGCAATGCCGCTTCTGAACACCTATCACGAGCCCTATCTGGTCATCAGAAAGGTGCCCAGGAACTTCCCACAGATGCTCAGTCTTATCGAGAAGGACATGCTCACCAGAGAGACTGCGGAGCTGCTTGTCAGAAGGTTCAGGGAGGGCTCCACGCTGATCTGCGGAGGCAATTCCTCCGGAAAGACCACGCTCTTAAATGCGCTGAAGGAGACCCTGCCGGACAACATGGCCGTGCTGGTGACCCAGCAGGCGGACGAGCTCACCACCAAATATCACCCCGATATGATGTTCCTTCACTCGCTGCCCGGCACGTCCGAGAGCAAGGTCAGCTACGACCTGAAGGACATCAGCATTGCGGGACTGACCATGGATGTGGACTTTTTTATCATCGGTGAGGTGAAGGGCGCTGAGGCACTCTATCTTCTGAACGCGGCGTATACCGGACAGATCTGTGCGGCCACCATTCACGCCCCCTCGGCGGACAAGGCGGCCAACAAGCTGGTGGACTATGCCATGTACGAGAGTCGTTATTCCAGGGAGGAACTGATGAAGATGATGGACTGTTTTCAGACATTGGTCTTCATGGAGCACTACAAGGTGCGTCAGATCTTCGCCTGCAAGGGTTGGGATGAGAAGCGGAAGGACCTTGTTTACGAGAGGCTTCTGTAAGGAGGAGAAAAAATGCGTATCGTGATCGCTGTATGTTTGTTTGCGGGATTTGTGCTGACCTTTTACAGGATCGGCAGGCTGAGGCTTCTGCATGTTCTGTGGCAGAAGACCAGGACCGGCATGGACGAGGCGGAGAGAGAAAGGCTGCTGCGCAACAGAAACGATCTGCTGCGTTTGCAGCGCGAGAATTCCCTGTGGTTCTATCTGGAGAAGCAGCTGCTCTACAGCGGCCTGCAGAGGCGTTTCCCCCTCCTGACCCTGGAGGTGTGGATCTTAGGAAACGTGATCTTTGGAGCCGCGGTGATCTTTCTGACCTCCGCCTTCACGGGAAGGCTTGTCTATGTGCTGCCTGCGCTTGCGGTCTTCTTTGGTGCTGAGGCGGGACTGATCACGCTCTGCAAGGTGCGGGAGATGCGCTCGGTGGAGGAAAATCTGTTGAAATTCTTGGATTTCCTCGGCAACTACAGCCTCACCGCAGGCGAGATCACGGGCATCTTCGGCCAGATCAGCAAGTATGTGGAGGAGCCGTTAAGAAGTGCCCTCGACAGCTGCTGCTATGAGGCTCAGACCACCGGTGATGTGGGGCTTGCGCTGCTTGCCATGAGCGAGAAGATCGAACACCCCAAGTTTCGCGAGATCGTGAAGAACATCGAGATCAGCTGCCGCTACACTGCGGATTTTACAGGCCTCGTAAGCTCCTCCAGACGCTCCGTGAGAGAGTATCTGCGCATGAGCGGCGAGAGAAAGGGAATGCTCAGGGAGGCGCTGCTGAACCTGTTTTTGCTGCTTGGCATGTCACTTCTGGTGTTTGTCTCGGTGGATCATTTGATCGACACCTCGATCTGGGATCTGCTGTTTCATTCCCTGCCGGGAAGAGGGGCCATGGCGATCTTTGCGGCGATCCTGTTCCTTTTTGGCAGACAGATGTACCGCCTGCACAAGTAACGGAGGTGAGCATGAGAGAAATAGGGATAACAATTGGATGGAAGGGGCTGCCCGTCCTGGCAGCCGTACTTGTTTTTGTGGGAATAATAAGGGTATTGACCGAAGGGCGTAAGGACCTGCTGATCCTGAAGCGCTTCGAGGAGCTTGGAGGACTCCTTGCCGACAGAGGCAGGGGGATGGCCTGGTATCAGAGAACGGAGGCGCTGCTCATTGCAAACGGCGCTGCGGAGCACTTCGGACGCAGGATCATGCCGGCATCTTATCTGGCGGTGAAGATCCTGCTGGGTTCGGGAGGTCTGGCGGTGTTTGGGGCTATGGAGTATGTGTACGGAGTCATTGCTTTTGCGGTGCTCTACGCCCTGCCCGGGATCCTGCTCCGGTATCTGAACGGAAGGGACAACGAGCGGATGCTTCCGGACTTAAAGCTTGTGTACCACGGTCTGGAGATCCAGCTGAAGGCCGGGATCTATGTGACGGACGCCCTGGCCGAGTGCTACGGCTGCGTCAGTGAGAAGCGCTTAAAGCAGGCACTTCTTGATCTGGCGGGTGACATCGTCATGCAGTCCGATATCTATCGGGCCATGGACGATTTTCAGTCCAAATTCGACAACCGCTACATCGATACCCTTTGCATTACTTTGCTGCAGGCCCTGGAATCGGGCCAGGCGGTGGAACTGCTTAACGATCTGTCGGAGCAGGTGAAGGACATGGAGATCGCCGTGATCAACCGTAAGAAGGGTGCGCTTGACAGAAGCCTGACCTTCTATCAGCTGGGTATTCTGACGGCGGTTCTGGGCGTTGTACTCTACGCCTGTGTGACGCAGATGTTTGCCGCGGCACTCTTTTTTTAGAGGCGCGGACAGAAAAAAGAAAGGGAGAAAAATATGATTCTTTATCAGATGGAATATTGTATCAGAAACGCATGGAACAGATTTCTTGCTCCTGCACTTAAGAAGGATGACGGTATCGACGGCATCCTGGTTACCGTAGGCCTGTGCATTATTGCGCTGCTTCTGTGCGTGGTAATGAAGGACAGCTTAAAGACCTTCATCGAAGGCATTGTGGCATCACTCTCCACCGAGGCCAACAAGATCCTCACCGGTGTGAGCGGAACCACCTGATGAAGCAAAAAGGAAATATCGAGGACCTGATTGGCACGGGCTTATGCATTCTCGCCATGGTGACTGTCATGATGACCTTCATCCATTTTGTGGACCTGATCCATCAGAAGGAGAGCGTGGTGCAGATGTCCCGCCGGTACATCCTGGATATGGAGACGGTGGGGTACCTGACGGATGCAAGCCGCACAAAACTGGTGGATGAACTGGAACATTTAGGTGTAGATGAGATCGACCTGACCGGCACCACCGTGTACCCCGCAAGCTTCGGAGAGAGCATCGTTCTTCAGATGAGAGGGAAACTGAATGGACAATACGAGTTTGTGGAAAAAAGAGTTTCCACCGCCAAAAACTGAAAGACGATCTTCCTCGCGCATGCTGCGCAAAGATAAGGGGCAGGCGACGTTCCTCATCGGGCTTTTTTTCCTGCTGTTTCTGTTAGTGATCGTTGGAACGCAGGTGAAGGTCTATGAGTACCGGATGACTGCCCGTTATCTGGAGGATGCCCTTGCAGCCTCCAATTTGGCCTCTGCAGTGATCGATGTGGAGGCTTACGGTGTTTCACACAGGATCTGGCTTAAGAACCCCAGAAACGCCTTTGAGCGCTTCTGTGAGGCCCTCGAGGGGAACTTAAACCTCGATGAGTCGCTGCAGAGCCGGAATTCGCTCATAAAGGGCAGCGTCACCGTGGAGAACTATACGATCTACAACGTGGACGGCGACTATGTGCTCATCACGCGGGTGAACCCTGCGGGAGGCAGCACATTCACCGAAGAACGGCTGGGTACGGTCCGTTCCCCGAACGGTATCCCCATAGAGTCCACCTCGGTCTACAGCGAGATCAGCTTCAGAGTGGCAGCGCCTTTCGGAGGCGAGGAGACGGCGAGAATGGGGAAGCTGGTCGATATTGTGAGAAATGAGGAAGAGATGTAACAGCTTAAAGGAGAATCCTATGAAAAAAGAGAGAAAGGCGTCGGCCCGACTTTGGACCGGAAGCATCATCGCAGCATTTATTGCTGCGCTTGCGGTCTTTATGGTCATGCTCAGGATGGAGCACGATCTTCTGAACCGCTATGAGAAGGGAGCGATCCTGGTGGCGGCTGCCACCATCCCCAAAGGGCACGAGATCGGGGAGGCGGAGCTTGGGAAGCTTTTTGTGCAAAAAGAACTGGATAAGACCGTCATTCCTCCCGGAGCACTGACAGGGCCGGATGAGCTTCCCGGCTGCGTGGCGGTTTATACGCTGGAGGAGGGCAGTATTCTCACGAAAAGTATGTTTTGCACGAAAAACGAGCTGACCGAGGGCATGTCGGAGCCTGTGATCGCAGGTCTGAAGGCCGATGATATCTATCAGACGGTGGGCGGAATCATCCGGGCGGGCGACCGCATTCACATCTACAATGTGAGTCAGGGCGAGGCCGGCCCCGTGTGGGAAAATGTCGCTGTGCAGAAGGTTTTTGACGGCGCGGGCAACGAGATCGAAGGCTCGGACCACACCACTGCGGCGCAGCGCATCAACATCTATCTGGACAGGGATTCCGTAAAGCGTTTCTACACAGAGTTAAGCTCGGGGAGCCTGAGAATTGTGAAGATCTGCGGTGAGGGAGAGTAGAATTTTGAAAAAAAGAAAATGGAATGTAGTCGCAGCGGGCGCGGGGTTCGTGTTGGCTGCGGTGTTGTTGTGTGTTGGCTGCGGGAAAACCGGAGTGAATGACGGCGCTACGGGAGATTTCGTGATGACTACGACGAGACCCGGAGTGAATGGTGTCACCATGGGAGCCCCCGCGACGGCGTTGCCGAAGCCCGCTTGGGCCCCCATGGCGACACAAAAACCGGCGTCAACAGTGGCACCGGTGATGACTACGCTGAAGCCCGCTGAGGATCCCATGGCGACGCAAAACCCGAAATCGACGGTGGTACCGGTGGCGACACAAACCCCAAGGTCTACAGTAGCCCCCATGGCAACGCAAAACCCGAAGTCGACGGTGGCTCCCGTGGCGACATATAGTCCGAAGTTCACAGCGGCGCCTGTGACGACTACGTTGAAACCCGGAGTGAACGG
>JAZULD010000045.1:0-10056 GCA_045643625.1 Acetatifactor sp.
ATCAAGGTCAGCGAGAACTCCGAGAAGGTCACCAACCCCGGCAACAAGATGATCTACCGCATCTACGGCAAGGATACCGGCAAGCTGATCGCAGATCTGATCTGTCTGGTCGGCGAGGAGTATCACGAGAAGGACGAGCTGCTTCTGTTCGACCCCATCGAGCCCTGGAAAAAGACAAGACTTGAGGGCGGCTCCTACATCCTTCGTCCCCTGATGGAGCACATCTTCGAGAACGGCGAGTGCATCTACACCTCCCCCGAGGTCATGGAGATCAGAGAGTACTGCAAGCAGGAAATGGAGACCCTCTGGGACGAGACCAAGCGTCTTGTCAACCCTCAGAAGGTTCACGTGGACCTGTCAAAGAAGCTCTACGACACCAAGATGGAGCTCTTAAATACCGTAAGATAAAAAGGCAAAAAAATACCCCGCAGCGTTTCATTCGGATCGCTACGGGGATTTTTGTTTTTTATGACCGATCATGTCCGCCGGGACAAACGTTACTGTCCGCAGGACCTCATCCTGCAGTTCCTGCTTCACATCAGATGCGGATGCCCTGACCTCTTAAGCTCTCCTGCAGTGCGGCAACGGGCACATCCTGTACCGCCACCTTGCCGTCGGATGCCAGTGCCGCAGCAGCGCCTGCCGCCTGACCGGTCATCATGCACAGGGAGATCGCTCTGGTGCCGCTCTCGGCAACGTGGTCCGCGCTGATGCAGCGGCCTGCTGCCAGAAGATTTTTGATCTTCACGGGAACCAGACTTCTGTAAGGGATCTCAAAGGTCCTGCCGCCCACAACGGGCTCGTAGATGTGACCTGCGTAGCCCTTGCCCTCTACCTTGCCGTCGCCGTCCATGTTGCCGTCGGGTGCCAGCATATCGTAGAAGCGGGGGAAGACTGCGATACAGTCCTCGAAATGCTTGTTGGACTCCATGTCCTCGATGGTCAGGTGATAAACGCCCTCGATACGGCGGCTGTCTCTGAAACCGATCTCAGGGGAGATGGAAGCCACCTCGATATCCTTCAGTTCCTCAAAATGGCCCTTTAAATATCTGTAAATGTCCATGACATACTGTCTGCACTCGCGCTCGCCCTTGGAAAGCTCCCACATATCGGTAGGGTCGATGCCGTAGGCACATGCGTAGTTGACATAGGAGATCTGTCCGCCTGCGGTCAGTCGGCCGAAGGGAAGGTCCTGACGCTTGCAGGGAAGTCCGGTGAGACCCGCACGGTAGTCTGCCTTGAATTTGTTGCCGATCTCCACAAGGCGGTCGCCGTCGCTCTTAAGAAGCGCCTCGGTGTCGGCGCCCGCAAGTCTCAGTGAGACGGTGCCGGGCTGACAGAGTCCGTCCTCCGCTCTGCCCTGCTCGAAATCAACGCCTGCCGCGAAGCATACGTCAGCATCGCCTGTGGTGTCGATGACCACATCGGCCTGTACGCCCACGGGGCCCTTCTTGGTCTGGATGATAACTGCACGAACAGTGTCATCCTCCACGATCACTTCGTTGACGAAGGCATGCAGTACGACCTCCACGCCCTCCTCTGCCAGGAATTCGTCTAAGAATACCTTCAGATACTCACTGGAAAAAGCATACTTGTTGCGCTCGCGCACATTGTCGTTGCCGTATTTTGCGTAGACCTTCTTCTCGATCTCCGCATAAACACCCTCTGAAGTGAACCCGGTTCCCTTCAGGAAGTAATTGCAGTTCTCTACATAACATGCGGTGATGTTGCCGCCGAGGAATGCTCTCTTCTCGAGGAGCATGACTTTTTTGCCGCTTCTTGCCGCGCTGATGGCCGCGCCGATTCCCGCAGGACCGCCGCCTACCACGAGCACCTCGCAAACAGCATCGATGGGAATACTTCTTGTCTGTCTGATGATCTGTTCCATACCCGTCCTCACATTCTTTTTTTCACAAAAACAAGCGAAAAAAACGCTTGCATTTACCCTCTTATTGTACCTCAGCCGACCCGTGCAAACAAGATTGTCCATTTACTTTTTTTTCACTACATGCCATAATAAAATCAGGTTTTTCTCAGGAAAAACATGCTTAAAACAATTAATTCAGAAAGGAATACTACCATGCAAATTTATGTCAATGCCAGCGCTGCACGTGAAGGAAACGGCAGCAAGCAGATGCCTTTCAAGCACATCAATGACGCCGCTAAGGTTGCCAAGGCAGGCGATGAGGTCATCGTAGCTCCCGGTATCTACCGCGAGTATGTAGATCCCATCAACGCAGGTACCGAGGACGCTCCCATCGTTTATCGCAGTGAGGTTCCCCTTGCCGCAGTGATCACCGGTGCGGAAGTTGTAAAATCCTGGGTTCCCTACGAGGGCAGTGTCTGGGTATGCCGCATCGACAACGGCATCTTCGGCAACTACAATCCTTACACCACCAGAGTGTACGGCGACTGGTATTTTGCTCCCGCAGTAAGACATACCGGCGCTGTTTACCTGGATGACCGCATGCTCTACGAGACCGAGTCCTTAGAGGAGTGTATCGCAGGCGAAGTTTATGCTCCCTCCTGGGAACACGAGTGGTCAATCTACAAGTGGTACACCGAGCAGGACGGCAATGAGACCGTGATCTACGCTAACTTCCAGGGCAAGAACCCCAACGAAGAGAACGTAGACATCAACGTTCGCCGCAACTGCTTCATGCCCAGCAAGACCGGCGTGAACTACATCACCTTCAGCGGTTTCACCGTAAACAAGGCAGCAACCACATGGGCTCCCCCTGCAGCATATCAGGACGGTATGATCGGTCCTCACTGGAGCAAGGGCTGGATCATCGAGGACTGCGACATCAGCAACTCCAAGTGCTGCGGTATTTCCTTAGGTAAATATTATGACGAAGAGAACGACCACTACTTCACCTACAAGCGCGTAAAGAGCCCCACTCAGATGGAGCGTGACGCAGTTTGCCGCGGTCAGTACCACGGCTGGCTGAAGGAGAATGTGGGCAGCCACATCGTTCGCCGCTGCCACATCTACCGCTGTGAGCAGGCAGGTATCGTAGGCCGTATGGGTTGTGTCTTCAGTATCATCGAGGACAACCACATCCACAACATCAACAACATGCAGCAGCTGGGCGGTGCCGAGATCTCCGGCATTAAGTTCCACGCAGCGATCGACGTTATCTTCCGCCGCAACCACATCCATCACAGCACCATGGGTATCTGGTGTGACTGGCAGGCACAGGGCACCCGTATCACCCAGAACCTGCTTCACGACAATGTAAGACCCGATGATTCACCCAAGGCCGCAGGCGCTATGGGCTGTCAGGATATCTTCATCGAGGTTGGCCACGGTCCTACTCTGGTAGATAACAACATCATGCTTTCCAAGGCATCCGTACGTTTCGCAACTCAGGGTGTTGCTCTGGTTCACAACCTGATCCTCGGTTCCTTCACCGCAGTAGGCGGCGGTACCGACAGCACCGTTAACGGCAAGAACCAGCCCAGATACACCCCTTACCACATCCGTCACCGCACCGAAGTTGCAGGCTTCATGACCATCCTTCACGGCGACAACCGTTTCTACAACAACATCTTCGTTCAGAAGTGGCCCGTTCTTGATGCGGCAGCCAAGGAGGATATGGGCTTCACCATGTCTGAGAACGACGTTGTAGGTACCGATGTCTGGGATGAGTATCCCACCTACGAAGAGTGGATCGAGCAGTTTGAGCTGGATAAGCCCGCAGATATGCACAAGATGGCTCAGTACCACTTCGGTCACCTTCCTGTCTGGTCCGAGGGCAACGCTTACTTCGGCGGCGCTAAGGTTTGGAAGAACGAGCAGAACAAGCTTGTGAACACCGACGCTGAGATCAAGGTCGAGCTGGTTGAGAAGGACGGAAGCTACGTTCTCGAGACCAACCTCTACGACTACCTTGGCGACTTCAAAGCAGGCATGATCCACAGTGACATCTTAGGTTATGCTTTCGAGCCCGAAGAGAGATTCGAGAACACCGACGGTACCGCTATCACCTTCGACAGCGACTACTTAGGCGAGCATCGCGGCATCGCTCCCATCCCCGGTCCCTTCGCTTCCGCTGAGGCAGCAGGCAAGTATCTGTGGTAATCGACGCAGGTCTCGTCGGAAGACTTTATCAAAAGTAGATCTTCCGCGATACGTCTTCATTAAGAATTCATAGCAAAAAAAGAACCCGCTAAGGAGGAATTCCTCCCTGGCGGGTTTTTCTTATTTTACTAAATGTTCTTCATCACATCATACATTCTGCCGAAGTAATCCGGCGCCTCATCGTACACCGCGTGACTGTAGCCCTCATAGAGATAGAGGAGGCAGTCCAACTTCTCGGCGATCGAAGCGGGTCCTTCGGGACCCACGATGCGGTCCTCGTAGGAGCCTGTCACATAGACGGGGCAGGCGATCTCGGACAGTTTGTCGTAAATATTGTTGCCAAGGCAGGCTGCTGCCAGAATGCGGAAGCGGGGAATTTCCTCGGGGCGACCGCCCATCTTCTGCGCCTCAAAGGCAGCCGCGAAATGCTCAAGGTACTCCGGTGAGTATACCTTCTCATTGATCTTGTCGTAGAGCGCGAGGATATCGCCCGCGTCACACAGACGGATCCACTCCTCAAACACAGCCCTGCTCTTCTCATCGGGCTTTGCCTGAGTGGAGCTGATGTAAAGCATATGCACCAGTTCCTTATGGTAGACCGCAATGTTCATGGCGATCATTGCACCCTGAGACACCGCGTAGATGTAGGCGTCCTTCACGCCCAGTCTGCGCATGGCATCCGCGGTATCGTCCGCCATATCTCTCACGCTGTAGCCCTCCTGCATGTCAAGCTTTCTGTCGAAGAGATACACGGTATATTCGCTCGCAAACTGTGCAAAAGCACTCTCAAGAGCAGGTCCCAGCGCTACGACTGACTGCATGCTGACGCCCGGAATGATCACAAGGGTCCTGTCACCGCTTCCGAAGCGGTAGTACTCCATCTCATAATGTTCTCCTGCAACTCTTCCGTTCATAAGAGGTTCGCTCCTTTGTGCCTTCTGCGGGGTCTTTTTTATGATTCCTTATAAAAATCAAGATTCTGATCGATGTTGCCGATGATCTCGTATGCCAGGTCTCTGATCACGGGATGGATCTCGGTGTATACGAGCCACATGCATCTGATCTCATGCGCATAGCAGATCGCGATGTGGTTGGTGGGGTCTACCAGAGCATATGCGCCCGCTGCGCCGTCCCAGCCAAACTCACCTAAGGGGCTCTTGGACTTGGATGCGTCGATCAGGGTACGGAAGCCTAAGCTGTAGCCGTAGCCGGGTCTGTTGAAGCGGTCGAAGTCAGCCTGAGCGAGATCTTTGGTCACTACTCTGCTCATGGTGATGATGGACTCTTCCTTCAGGATGCGGTTGCCGGTTGCGCCGACACCGCCGTTTGCAAGTGCGTCAAGGAGCTTGATGTACTCGCTGACAGTGGTGGTCAGGCCTGCGCCGCCGCTCTCGTAGTTGGGAGTCAGACGATAGGTCATGGAGCTGTCGGGAGCCATGGTCTTGGTCTGATCGTTGTATTCGTATTTTGCGGAAAGTCTGTGCTTCACTTCCTCGGGCACCTGCAGATATGCCTCCTCGATTCCCAGGGGATCGAAGATATTCCTGCGCAGATACTCGCCGAAGGTCATGCCGGACACTACCTCGATCACTGCTGCCAGCACGTCATGTGCGAGGCTGTAGGCAAAACGGGTGCCGGGCTCGTACATAAGGGGCATCTTGGCCATCTCTTTTACCAGTTCAAGGGTGCCTGCGGTACCGCCTGTCTCTTCGATCTTCTTGCGGATGGGCTCGGAGTTCACATCGTAGCTCATACCTGCGCCCATTGCCATCAGATGACGGATGAGGATCTTGTTCTCAGCGGGATGAGAGGGAGTGTCAAGGGTGGGCAGCGCAAGTCCGGGCTGTCCCAGAGGATAATCGTCGCATACGCGCATATCGGAATACTCGGGAATATACTTGGCCAGCTCGTCGTCAAGACCAAGCTTGCCCTGCTCGATGAGCTGCATTACCGCGGTCATAGTCAGCACCTTGGTGCAGGAATAGAGGTCGTAAAGGTCGGTATCGGAAACGGGCTTAGTACCCTCGTAATCGCTGACACCGCTCATATGTCTGTAAAGCACCTCGTGGTCCTTCATCACAACGCAGTCAAGTCCGTGAACCTGATAACGCTCGTGCAGGCTGTCGAGATACTCAGTCAATCTTGTAAAATCCATTTGCTTGTCCTCCTGAATGATTTCCGCACTATTATACCAAAAAAACGCCTTAAAATCCATGTTTTCTCCATTTTTTCTTCCGCATTTTCGGCAAAAGTGTTTCGCTTGATACCCCGTCGGTGTTATACTGAAATATATGCTGTTATTCAGACATCAGGAGGTATACATATGGCAGGCGGTATGCGCGGTTCATCCAATCCCAGAGGTTTTCTCACCGAGGAAGAGAAGCAGAATATGCCCAAGATCACAGGGGCACTGATCAAACGTATCTTATCTTATTTATTACCTTACAAGCTTCAGTTCTTCTTCGTCTTCATAGCGATCCTGCTCTCCGCAAGCGTGGGACTGCTGCCCTCCATCATCACCGGACGCATCGTGGACCAGGCGCTGGTTGGCGAGGATATGCGTCTTCTGATCTTCCTTCTGATCATGGCCTTCTGTGCCCTGACAGCAAGCCAGGTCATCGGCGTACTGGAGAGCTATATCAACGCGTGGATCTCCCAGCGCATTATTTTTGACATGAAAAACCAGATGTACAGGCATCTGCAGTATATGCCCCACTCCTTCTTCACCACGGAGAAGCAGGGCGATATCATCACCCGCATGAACACCGACATCAGCGGCGTCAGCAGCGTGATCAGCGGCACCCTCTCAAGCATCGTCTCAAACATCGCCACCGTTGTCACCACTCTGGTAGCTCTGCTGTCCATGAGCTGGCAGCTGGCACTGGTCGGCATCGCGATCATTCCCCTGCTCATCCTGCCCACAAGAAGCGCAGGCAAGACCCGCTGGCAGCTCCTCTCCGAGAGTCAGGCCAAGAACGACGAGATGAACCAGGTGATCAACGAGACTCTGTCCGTCAGCGGTTCCATGCTCGTCAAGGTCTTCACCCGCGAGGAAAAAGAGTACGCGAACTTTGTCAAGGTCAATGAGGAGGCAACCGCTCTGGCACTCAAGGAGCGCAGAAGCGGCAAGTGGTTCAGCGTGGTCATGGGCATGTTTTCCCAGCTCGGTCCCCTGCTCATCTACTTTGCGGGCGGATTCTTCATCATCAGAAAATTAGACCCCACTCTGACCGTCGGTACCATCACCGCCACCGTTGCCCTGATCAACAGACTGTACCGTCCCGTGGAATCCCTTCTGAACATCCAGGTGGACTTCACCCGCTCCCTGGCGCTGTTCACACGAATTTTTGACTACTTCGACCGCAAGAATACCATTGTAAATCCCGAGAACGGCAAGAAGCCTTCCGTGGATATGGCACCCATCCGCTACGAGCATGTATCCTTCAGCTACGATCCCGAGGAGAAGCCTCTGCTCACCGATATCGACTTCACCGTGCCCGGCGGCAAGATGTACGCCATCGTCGGTCCCTCCGGCTCCGGCAAGTCTACCGTTGTCAATCTGATCCCCCGTCTCTACGATGTCTTAGGCGGCAAAGTCACCATCGCAGGCGTGGATGTCAGAGACTTCGATCTGCCCTACCTGCGTCAGTGCATCGGCGTGGTCACCCAGGAGTCCTATCTCTTCAACGGAACCATCCTTGACAACCTCCGCTATGCCAAAGAGGACGCCACCATGGAGGAGATCGAGGCAGCCTGCCGCATCGCCAACATCCATGATTTTATCGTCTCCCAGCCCAAGGGCTACGACACCGAGGTGGGCAACCGCGGCTTAAAGCTCTCCGGCGGTGAGAAGCAACGTATCTCCATCGCCCGCGTGATCTTAAAGGATCCCAAGATCCTGATCTTAGACGAGGCTACCAGCGCACTTGACTCCATCTCCGAGAATTCCATCCGCGATGCCCTTGAGGCCATGATGGTGGGACGTACCTCCATCGTCATCGCTCACAGACTCTCCACCATCTTAAAGGCCGACCGTATTCTGGTGGTCAAGGACGGCGTGATCTTTGAGCAGGGCACCCACGAGGAACTGCTTGCGCTTGGCGGCACCTACAGAGAGCTCTATGAGACTCAGTTCCGCCAGGCGATCGATTATGAACAGGAACACTCCTCCGCGCTTGATATTCAGGCACTTTCCTCCGAATATGACGTGCGCAGGATCACAGAAGCGGACATTACAGCGGTCTACCGCTTAGCCCGCGCCAACAAGAGATATTACCGCTACATGAAGCGTGTACCCACCAAGGAAAGTCTCACCGACATCATCACCAAGCTTCCCGAGGGCGTCGACAGCAAGGATAAGTTCTTTGTCGGCTTCTTCGACAGGGATGAGAACCTTGTGGCAGTCATGGATCTGATCACAGGCTACCCCGAGAGCGATGATGCCTTCATCGGCTGGTTCATGGTGGACGCAGTTATTCAAGGTCAGGGCATCGGCTCCCGTATTTTTGCCGATGTCCGCGCCGCAATGAAGGGACTCAATTACGATTATTTATCATTAGGCTGTGTGGAGAAAAACGAGGAGGCCATCGCCTTCTGGACCGCTCAGGGCTTCACTCCCACCGGTGATGTGACCGACAACGAAGACTACAAGGTCATCAAGCTGGCAAGAAGCATCTGATACGCACTCCCGTAAGCCTGCTTAGAAAGAGGTTTTATGGCAACTATCGAGTACTATGAAAAAGCATTAAAAAGCGGACAGAAATCCTACAGGGAGAAGCTCTCCCAGGGTCAGTCCCCCTATCTTCCGGTCTTAGACCGCGTCCTTGAGTATTCCGGCGCGCGCTCCGAGATCTACATCGGTCTGCTCGACATTCCGCTAAAGCATGTCATCGGCACCAAGACCGCCAACAGGTCTCAGTCCTTTGCAGCCAATTTTGCACCCATTCTGGACAAGGACTCCGAGTTCGCAGTCAAGTGGGAACGCCTTGCGGCCGCTCACGTGGAGGAAGGCATCAGAGAGCCGATCAAGGTCTTTGAGTATATGAATCGCTTCTACGTTCAGGAGGGCAACAAACGAGTCTCCGTTCTTAAATTTTTTGATGCCTTCAGTGTTACCGCTTACGTGTATCGCATTCTGCCGCCCTGGTCCGATGCCCCCGAGGTTCAGGCCTACTATGAATATCTGAAATTCTTCGATCTCTGCGGCATTATGGACATCGAGTTCTCCGCTTTCTCCGGCTACCGCAAGCTAGTGGAGGCAACCGGTTATTCCCAGACAGAGCGTTGGAGCGAGGATCAGATCATGAACCTCACTGCCCTGTCGGACGCTGTGCTCAGCATCTACGAAGAACAGAAAATGGAAAAAAGAGGCATCGTTTTCGGCGATGTCCTGCTTCGCACCATCCAGCTCTACGGCTATGAAAACTTACGCAAGGAACCCTTCCCGGAACTTCGCGAGAAGGTCCTGGGCATCTCCGGCGAGGTGGAAGCAAGTTCCCCGGATGAGACCGTGGAACTCCAGATGGATCCCACCGAGAAGATAGGCGGCCCCATCGGTGCCCTGCGCTCGCTGATGATCCCCTCCGTATCCAAGTACAAGGTTGCTTTCATCAACGAAAAGACTCCTCAGGATTCCGCCTGGACCTACAGTCACGACCTCGGCCGTGCACATCTGCAGAATACCTACCCCGATCTGAAGATCAATGTTTATAACGATGCACTGAAAGACGGCGATGCCGATGCGGTCCTCGAGACCGCAATAGCGGACGGCTGCGATATTATTTTTACCACCTCGCCCAGACTGCTGGATGCCAGCATCAAGGCTGCGGTGGCACATCCAGACGTGATCGTCTTAAACTGCTCCTTAAATACCGGCTCCAAGGCGGTCCGCACCTACTACGGCCGTATATATGAGCCCAAATTCCTCACCGGTCTGGTTGCGGGCGCCATGTGCCGCGACGGCGAGATCGGCT
>JAZULD010000046.1:0-6232 GCA_045643625.1 Acetatifactor sp.
TTGGAAGGTGCCTTCTCATACATCTCAAAAGCGGAGTTGCCGTAGGCAAAGAGAACATTCTTGTTCTCGATGGCGATCATATTCTTCTCGACCATAATACGGTCTTCGTTCTTGTCATAGATCTTGATGTTGTTGGTACCCAGATCGATACCGTAAGCGTTCATTGCCAAAATGTGCTCCTTTCTTCAGGTCACTGAAAAAAACTTTATAAGTATCCGGCTTCCTTGAAGCTGGAATATCTGTTGTCGCCGATAACAATGTGGTCAAGCAGCGGAATGTCCAGCTGCTCCGACAGTTCCTTCACATTCTTCGTCAGCTCTATGTCCGAGCGGCTTGGCGTCGGGTCGCCGCTTGGATGATTGTGCACCAGCACGATGCTGACTGCCTTGCATGACAGCGCTTCCAAAAAGATCTCTCTCGGGGAGATCAGACTCATCTTCACGCTGCCCTCGGATATCTTCCTGCAGGCGATCATCTGGCCCTTGGAATCCAGGCATGCAAGCATCACGCACTCCGTATCATTGTGCCGAAGCTGCTCCATAAAATAGGCCGCAACCGTCTGGGGATTCCGAAAACAGATGCCCACCCGGGCGGTGCTTCGTGAGATCCGAAGACTTAATTCGGTCAGACATTTGAGCTTTACCGCCTTCACCGGACCGATTCCCTTGATGGAGGTAAGGTCATCCAGCGTCAGATCGTACAGCCCGAGAAGCCCCTCCTTCGGGTATCTTGCAAGGGCAAGGATCTGTCTTGCCAGTTCCAGCGCGCTCATGTCTTTCGTTCCTGTGCGCAATATGATGGCGAGCAGTTCGGCCTCCGTCAGGCTCTCCGCACCGAAGCGCAAAAACCTTTCGTAGGGCATTTCAGAGTTGATTGGTTCATCCGTTATCATAGGACTCCTTCCTGCCTTCTCAACCTTGAAACCATCATGCCTGCCCGAGCATATTGTATCAAATTATTTTATCATATTTCGAGGCTTATGTACACCCGATTCCCCCATTTTCGCAGAGGAAATCGATTACGCGAGCTCTTTTACAATACCCTTGTTCACTAAGGACTGCAGGGATTTTAAGATACCGAACTTCGCGTGCTGCCAGGTCAGACCGCCCTGGAAATATACTGCATAGGGCTCCTTGATGGGGCCGTCTGCAGACAATTCGATGGAGGAACCGGACACGAAAGCGCCTGCCGCCATGATGACCCTGGCGTCGTAGCCGGGCATCTCCCAGGGCTCGGGAACCACGTGGGAATCCACGGGCGCGGCCGCCTGAATGCCCTCACAGAAGGCGATAACGCCCTCGGGAGTTCCGAAGGTCACTGCCTGAATGATATCGTGTCTGCTTTCGGAACCGTTGGGAACCACTGCAAAACCAAGCTTCTCGTACACATTAGCCGCAAAGATCGCACCCTTAAGGGCACCTGCGGTAACGGTGGGTGCCAGGAACAGTCCCTGGTAAAAAGCGGGAAGAATTCCAAGGGAAGCGCCGACCTCCTTGCCAAGTCCGGGGGAAGTCAGACGGTAAGCGGCGTTCTCCACGCACTCCTTTTTACCTGCGATATAACCGCCGATGGGTGCAAGTCCGCCGCCGGGATTCTTGATCAGGGAGCCAACCACCATGTCAGCGCCTACATCTGTAGGCTCGACAGTCTCCACGAATTCGCCGTAGCAGTTGTCAACCATGCAGATCACATCGGGCTTGATATTCTTGATAAAGGTGATCAGTTCGCCGATTCTTGCAACGGAAAGGGTAGGTCTGGTCTGATAACCCTTGGAGCGCTGGATGGTCACAAGCCTGGTGCGCTCGTTGATGCTCTTTCTGATGCCCTCAAAGTCAAAACTTCCGTCGGGCAGAAGGTCTACCTGGCTGTAGGTCACGCCGTACTCCGCCAGAGAGCCCTTGGAAGGTCTGATACCGATCACTTCCTCAAGTGTATCGTAGGGCTTGCCTACGGGGCTTAAAAGCTCGTCTCCGGGGCGCAGATTGCTCATCAGGGCAAGTGCCAGCGCATGTGTTCCGCAGGTGATCTGGGGACGTACAAGCGCATCCTCGGTGTGGAATACCTTGGCATAAACTGCCTCTAAGGTATCACGACCCAGATCGTTGTAGCCGTAGCCTGTTGTACCAAGCAGGCAGGCCTCGCTGACCTGACACTCCTGCATTGCCTTTAAGACCTTTAACTGATTATACTCAGCCACCTCATCGATGGCCGCAAAACGCTCCTTTAATCCATCCAGGATCTCGCTTCCGAAGGCATACACCTTGTCGTCGATTCCCAGTGATGCATACATCTGTTTCATGTTCGTACTCCTACATAATTCCCTGTTCTTTTAATTTTGTATCGATGAATTGCAAGATCAGCTCATCGTTGTAATCGAATTCATTTTTGTTCACCCAGATGACATCGCTCTCCCTGCGAAACCAGGTCAGCTGTCTCTTGGCAAAATGTCTGGTGTCACGCTTGATGAGATACACCGCTTCCTCCAGGGTGATCTCTCCCGCAAGGTAGCTTAGGATCTCCTTGTAGCCAAGGCCCTGCATGCTCACCATACCTGCGGTCATGCCCATGTCCTTAAGCTTCTTCACCTCGTCAACGAGGCCTGCTTCCAGCATGACATCAACGCGCTTATCAATGCGGGAATAAAGTCTGTCCCGCAGGTCGTTTAAGACAAAATAGCAGGCGTTGTAGGCATTCTCCTTGCCTCTCTCCTGCTCATTGTGCTCGGAGATGGGGCTTCCTGTCATCTCGTAGAATTCAAGGGCTCTCACAACGCGCTTGATATTGTTGAAATGGATAGCCTCGGCTGACTTGGGGTCCACCTTGGCAAGCATTTCATGCAGCGCCTCAGCACCCTCTGCGCGCGCGATCTCCTCCAGGCGCGCCCTGATCTCGGGCGTCTCGGGATTCTCTGTAAAATCCACGTCGCGAAGCAGCGCCTGAATATAAAAACCGGTGCCGCCGGTCACGATCGGAATATGTCCTCTCTCATAGATTCCGTCAATGCACTCTTTGCAGAGATTCTGAAAAACCACCACGTTGAACTCTTCGTCAGGCTCCAGCACATCGATCAGGTGATGGGGCACGCCGCACATTTCCTCCGGGGTGATCTTGGCGGAGCCGATGTCCATGTGTCTGTACGCCTGCATGGAATCGGCGGAAATGATCTCGCCGTTCACACGCTTGGCAAGGGCGATGGACAGCGCGGTCTTACCCACTGCGGTGGGACCCGTGAGCACGATCATGGGGCGCTGTGTGAAATTATTATGCAGGTCCATGCTCATGCATCCTCCGTTTTGTCTATACGATACGTTTGAATTTCTTCTCAAGTTCCGCCTTGCTCATGGTGATCATGGTAGGTCTTCCATGAGGGCAATGATAGGGATTGTCAAGAGTGAGAAGCTCATCCAGAAGCTCCTCCATCTCCCTGCGTGATAACCTGTTGTTGCCCTTGACTGCGGCCTTACAGCTCATGGAGGCAAGCTTCTCCTGTACAACGGTCAGATTATGCGCGCTGCCTGCCTCAGACAGTTCGTCAAGGACCTCCAGGAACAGTTCCTTCTCGCCGCAGCCGTAGAGGTCTACGGGCACGCTTCGAAGCATATACTCTCTGCCGCCGAAGCTCTCGGTCTCAAATCCAAGGGACGCAAACACATCCCTGTACTGCAGAAAAACAGTCTCCTCCGCAGCGCTTAAGCTCACCACGATGGGCGGCATCAAATTCTGGGAGATCACGTTTTTCTCGCGGCACTGTTTCATCAGGCGCTCATACTTCACCTTTTCATGTGCCGCATGCTGGTCGATGATCAGCATTTTATTCTCAAACTGAACGATCCAGTAGGTGTCAAAAACCTGGCCGATCAGGACATATTCCGCTCTGTTCTCCGGGGTCAGGATCTTCTCCTCAAACAGATTCAGCTGGGAAGCATCCTTGATGTCGGGGTATGCGGGAGCAGTCAACTCGCTCTTCTTTTCGGGCGCGGGCAAAATAATCTTTGAATCAGGCGCGGCCAAAACACTCTTCTTCTCCTGCTCGGGCGCAGGGGAAAATGTATTGTCCTCGAAGAAAAATTCTTCGCTTGCGACAGGGGAAGTTACGGGCTTCTCATCTGAAGCCTTTACTGCAGCACCTGCTTCGTTCTTCGCATCTACAATCGCATCTGCCACAGCAGCAGTCATTACGCTTGAAACAGACTTCTTCTCAACAACAGGACTTCCAATCGTCTCGCTCTTGGGTCCGCCCACCTGACCTCTCTCCACGCGGTAGTCGCTGTCCTCTGCCACATGAAAGGCCAGCATTCGCTTTTTTTCAAAGGGCTGAGGGGTGGATGCGGGCTTCTCCTCCTTAGGAGCAGGAGCATCCTTTTTCTCGGTAAGGACCACATCCGGGATCATCTCTCTGCCGGACAATGCATCATGGACCGCACCGGTCAGCAGATTGCAGAGCGTCATGGGATCCTTAAACCGAACCTCCATCTTGGTGGGATGTACATTCACATCCACACGCTCTGTATCCATCGTGATGCGCAGCACGCACAGCGGGAACTTATGCTGCATCAGGTATTCCCTGTAGCCGTCCTCCACAGCCTTGGCGATCACATTGCTCTTGATAAATCGTCCGTTGACGAAATAGATCTCAAAATTTCGGCTGGAGCGCACCAGAATCGGCTTGCCCAGGTATCCTTCCACGCGGATATCCTCGTGGGTAAAACGGATAGGAACCAGCTCCGCAGCGGTCTCTCTGCCGTATATACGGTAGATGACCTCCTTCAGATCACCGCTTCCGGATGTATGAAAACGGCTTTTGCCGTTGATCACAAGTTCAAAAGAAATATCGGGACGTGACATGGCAAGGTGCTCCATCAGATCCGCGATATAGCCGCCCTCGGTGGCAGGCATCTTCAGGAATTTGCGGCGCACGGGCGTATTGTAAAAAAGATTTCTGATCAGAAAAGTGGTTCCGTCGGGCGATCCGATCTCGTCAAAAGCAACTTCCCTTCCGCCCTCGGACACAAAACGGATACCGGTCAGACTGTCCGCAGTCTTGGTGATCAGCTCCACCTTGGACACAGCCGCAATACTGGAAAGTGCCTCACCGCGGAAGCCCAGGCTGGAAATACGGAACAGATCCTCAGCCGTGCGGATCTTGCTGGTTGCATGACGCAGAAACGCATTGCGCACCTGATCGGCGTCCATGCCGCTTCCGTTGTCGGTAACGCGGATGAACTCGATACCGCCCTCGCGGATCTCCACGGTAACAGCGGTGGCACCTGCGTCCATGGCATTCTCCACCAGCTCTTTTACCACACTGGAGGGACGCTCGACCACCTCGCCGGCAGCGATCTTATCGATTGTATCTGAATCAAGTACCCGGATGATTGCCATCTTTTCTCCTTACGATCAGCCTTCCCACCTGTTCTTAAGCTTGTTCTGCAGGCGGTAAAGCGTGTTTAACGCATCCAAGGGAGTCATGGTGGATACCTCAACCTCCATGAGCTCCTTCAGCACATCCTCGTCCTTTACGGTGTCAAAAATAGACATCTGTGTCATGTCCACCTCGTCGTAGTGAACGGTCTTCTTACCCTTGGAATCGTTCTTGCCGTCGCCGGCGATGTGCTGTACCTTCTCGGTAATATCGTTGTCGGAAAGCTGCTCGGCGATCTCCTTGGCGCGGTCGATCACGATGTCGGGAACACCGGCAAGACGGGCAACCTGGATACCGTAGCTTCGGTCGGCGCCGCCCTTTACGATCTTGCGCAGGAAGACGATGTCGTCGCCCACTTCTTTGACAGCGATGCAGTAATTGTTGACGTTGTTCATTTTGCCTTCCAGCTCGGTCAGCTCATGATAATGGGTCGCAAAGAGCGTCTTCGCGCCCAGAAGCTTGCGGTTGCTGATGTGCTCGATCACCGCCCATGCGATGGACAGACCGTCGAAGGTGGATGTGCCTCGTCCGATCTCGTCGAGCACCAGAAGGCTGTTGGGGGTCGCATTCCTTAAGATGTTGGCAACCTCGTTCATCTCCACCATAAAGGTCGACTGACCGCTTGCCAGGTCATCGGAAGCACCCACACGGGTAAAGATACGGTCCACAATGCCGATATTTGCGCTCTTTGCGGGCACGAAGGAACCGATCTGTGCAAGAAGCACGATCAGTGCGGTCTGACGCATATACGTGGATTTACCGGCCATATTGGGGCCTGTAATGACGCTGATGCACTTCTTGTTGTTATCT
>JAZULD010000047.1:0-9797 GCA_045643625.1 Acetatifactor sp.
GGAGGTAGAACCGTTGGACTCGAAGGTCTCGGATACGCTTCTGATTGCATAAGGGAACTCTTCCTCAGAAGGAAGTACGGGGATCAGTGCTCTCTCAGCGAGTGCGCCGTGACCGATCTCTCTTCTTCCGGGTCCGCGGGAAGGCTTGGTCTCACCTACGGAATAGGAAGGGAAGTTGTAGTGATGCATGTATCTCTTGCTTACTTCGTTCTCATCCAGGCCATCGATCTTCTGCTGCTCGGAGAGAGGTGCAAGGGTTACAACGTTGCAGATCTGAGTCTGTCCGCGGGTAAACATAGCGGAACCGTGTACTCTGGGGATGATATCAACTTCAGCAGCCAGAGGACGGATCTGGGTGATCTGACGACCGTCGGGACGCTTGTGATCCTTCAGGATCATCTTACGTACGGTCTTCTTCTCATACTGGTAAACAGCCTCGCCGAGAACTGCAAGCCAGTCAGCGTTCTCAGCGAATGCCTCCTCAAGTCTTGCGGTGATGTTCTTGATGTTCTCCTCACGGGTCTGCTTGTCATCGGTAAATACAGCCTCTTCCATCTCCTCGGGAGTAACGATCTTCTTCATCTCGTCGAACATCTCTGCAGGGATAGCACAGCTGGTGTACTCGTGCTTGGGCTTACCAACCTCAGCAACGATCTTGTCAATGAAAGCGATGATGGTCTGATTGATCTCATGAGCCTTGTAAATAGCCTCGATCATCTGAGCCTCAGGTACTTCGTTAGCACCTGCCTCGATCATGATTACCTTCTCTCTGGTGGAAGCAACGGTAAGATTCAGGTCGCCCTTCTTCCACTGCTCCTGGGAAGGATTGATGATGAGTTCGCCGTCGATGAGACCCATCTGGGTCATAGCGCAGGGACCGTCAAAAGGAATATCGGAAATGCAGGTTGCGATAGCAGAACCAAGCATTGCTACGATCTCGGGTCTGCACTCGGGATCAACGCTCATTACCATGTTGTTCAGGGTAACGTCGTTGCGGTAATCCTTGGGGAAGAGAGGACGCATAGGTCTGTCGATAACACGGCTGGTAAGAATTGCATTCTCACTTGCCTTACCCTCTCTCTTGTTGAAACCTCCGGGGATCTTGCCTACTGCGTAGAGCTTCTCTTCGTATTCTACGCTTAAGGGGAAGAAGTCGATGCCGTCTCTGGGCTTGTCGGATGCGGTTGCGGTACAAAGTACGGTGGTATCGCCGTAATGCATGAATGCACAGCCGTTTGCCTGCTTGCCGACACGATTAACGTCAACGCTTAACTTACGTCCGCCCAGTTCCATTTCAAATGTCTGATACATAGTTTCTCCTTTTCTCCGCAATAGCGGTCATTAGAATTAAAAAAGGAAACCCGGAACGAAGGACACCGAAACTACTGAAAAACACACTACCCGCCCCGCGGGTCATATGCTTTTCAGCGGTCTCGGAGCTTGCTCTCCGTTCCAAAACAGGACTCCGATGTATTTCCTGTAGGCCGAAACGGCCCGTTTCCGTCTGTTACATCCGAAAAAAGATGCAAAAAGCGGAGCGCCCCAACATACGTGGGCCGACTCCGCTCAATTGTTGCATTATTTTCTCAGACCAAGTCTTGCGATCAGTTCACGGTATCTCTCGATATCCTTATCCTTGAGGTAAGCGAGAAGGCCTCTTCTCTGACCTACCATCTTCAGCATACCGCGGCGGGAATGATGATCCTTGGGGTTAGCCTTAAGATGCTCGGTGAGCTCCTGGATTCTTGCGGTAAGAACTGCTACCTGTACCTCAGGTGAACCGGTATCGCCGGGAGTTCTTGCATACTCGTTCATGATTGCTGTCTTTTTCTCTTTGGAAATCATTGTGTTATCCTCCTTTATTTATATACGCCGGACACTAAGACGAGGTCGGAGTATCCTTCATCTGAGCGTCGGCTAAATCATACTGAGTCAGTATACCATAACTGATTCATTCTGTAAATGATTTTTTTACTTAATCCTTAAGAACACGGACACATTTTACGGGAGTGCGGTAAGTGGTCTTGCTGATCTTGATGCCGGACTTGGGGTTGCTGGCGTGAATGACCTGACCGCCGCCGATGTAGATCGCAACATGATTGATGGTGCCCTTGCTGTCGCCGTAGAATACCAGATCGCCGGGCTGTAATTCGCTTGTCTTGATCTTGGTTCCCTCGTTGGCCTGTGCCCTCGAGGAATGGCTTAAGGAGACGCCGAACTTCTTGAAGACACTGAGTACGAAGCCGGAACAATCGGCGCCCTTGGTGAGGCTTGTGCCGCCCCATACGTAAGGGTTGCCCAGGAACTGCTTGGCGTACTCAACGAGCTCAACGCGCACATCGGAGACACCGTCGCCGTAGAGAAGTTCGGAGAGAGTGACCGCTGTATCAAGCTTCTCTTCCACCTTCACATACTCTGCCGCCACGTATACATTGTCCGCATCCAGCTGCACGCAGATCCAGTCGCCCTCGGTGGATACATACTCAAGCTCCTCTCCCTTGGCAACACGGGTCACCACGGAGCTGTTCTTGTCAGCCTCCGAGCGCACATTCAGGCCGTCGGTCTGCACCACCGCAACGGTGTGCACAAGCTCATCCGCGCGCAGAACGGCATCGAGTCCCGTGGTCAGGAATTCGCCGCTCACATAGCCCTCGACCTCGCCGGACTTCACATGGAACCAGCCGTTCTCCTCCTCGTAGACTTCGCAGGCAGAGTCGTTGGGCATCTTGCCCACCAGTTTGCCGGAGGTGGAGGGAGTCTCTCTCACGTTGAGATTGCCCTTGCCGACGTTGGCGATACCGATATTGGTGTAACCGTACACTGCGCCCTCAGCCTCTGCGGCCATGGCGATATATTCCTCGTTAGTTAATGTCTTTTCAAAAAAAGCAGCGATGCCGGAAGCGGGCAGAACGCCTGCTGCCTCTGCGGAAAAGGGTACGCAAAGAGCACCGAGAACCATTCCCGCTGCTGCCATTACACATCCTTTGATAATTGATCTGAAACTGTATTTCTTCATCTATATGACCTTTTCGTTTGTTACAAAATTATTACAAAATAAATTATAAGCGGGTGCAAGGCCCCATGTCAATATACAGAAATATAAAAAAAGCGGACCGTTACGATCCGCTTTTTATCACTCTTTTTCCGGGAAAAAATCGCAGGAGCTACTGCTTGTTTTCCTCCTGCTCCGCATCCATAAGTGCGAAGGCAATGTTGATGGAATGGTCCGCCACGCGCTCAAGTCCGGAGACGATATCGGAGAAGATCATGCCCGCTTCGGGGGAGCAGATTCCCTTGCCGAGACGCTCGACATGCTGTCTCTGCAGCTCCTTCTCCTTGGCGTCGACGCTGTTCTCTAAGTCCACGATGTCCTGCATATGGGTCTCGTCGCCGTTCACGAACATCTGCACGGAGTAGTGGATCAGGTTGTTGACCATGTCCAGGATCTCGCCTAAGCCCCTCTGGGCCTCCTTGCTGATGACGATGTTCTCCTCCTTGCGCTGTCTTGCGGCGTCCGCAATATTCTCCGCATGGTCGCCGATTCGCTCGATATCATTGGCTGCGTGGAACAGCGCACCGATGCTTCGAAGGTCTTCGATGGGCAGGGTGCTCTGGTTGATCTTGACAAGATAATTGGTGATCGCGTGGTTCAGGAAGTTGATGTTCTTCTCGACCTCGTAGACCTCTTCGATATCCTCCTCATCCAGCGTGATCAGGGCATTCATGGCGCGGTTTAAGTTCTCCTCCGCAAGGGATGCCATACGGTCAAGCTCGCGGATGACCTCAACGACTGCAGTCGCAGGGTTGAAGACGACCTTCTCGCCGATGAATTTTAACTGATAGCTCTCGCGGTAGCCGACCTTGCGGTCCTCGCCGGGAACACAGATGCTTGCCAGCTTGACGATAAGGCCTGAGAAGGGGAACAGCACGATCACCTGGAAGATCTTGATCAGGGTGTGCGCATTCGCCACGAAACGGCCGGCGTTGGGCGAGATGCTCCACAGCATGTTAACCACCAAATCTTTTGCCACAAAGAGCACTATGTAGAGAAGCACCGTACCGATCACATTGAACCAGAAGTGAATGAGTGCCGCTCTCTTCGCGTCCTTCTTACCTGCCAGAGAGGCAAGGAGCGCGGTGCTGCAGGCGCCGATGTTGCAGCCTAAGATAATATACAGAGTGATCTCCACGGGAAGCAGTCCCTGATTAGCCAACAGCAGTACGATGCTGACGGTGACGGAGGAACTCTGAATAATAGAAGTCAGAAACAGTCCCACAAGAGTCGCCATGAAGGGATTCTTCAGGGAACTTAACAGGTTAACGACCGCAGCGACCTCTCTCATCTCCTTCATGGAGCTTGACATGGTGCTTAAGCCGAGGAAAAGAACACCGAAGCCGATAATGATATCCGCGAACTTCTTCACCTTCTCGTTCTTGCCGAACATTGTCACCAGCACGCCCGCAAGCAGTATCACGGGAGCGTAGGCTGAGAGGTTGAAGGATACCAGCTGGGAGGTGATGGTGGTACCGATGTTGGAACCGAAGATCACGCCCGCTGCCTGGTAGAGATTCATCAGGCCCGCATTAACAAAGCTGACGACCATGGCCGTACAGGCTGAGGATGACTGAATGATACCGGTGAAGATAAAGCCCACCAGCACACCCGCGAAGCGGTTGGTGGTGAAGATCTCCAGAATACGACGCAGCTTGGCGCCGGCGACCTTCTCGATGGAGTCGCTCATGACGCGCATTCCGAACAGGAACAGTCCGAGTCCGCCCGCCATACTTAACACAATGCTGAGATTCATTGTTTTACCTCATATCTATAAAAATGCATTTCGAAATCAATTTGTCTGCGTTCACATTTTACGATAACGGGGAATGAATTTCAACATCTGCAAAAAGAAACGGCACATTGCACACAAGGACGGGGATATCCCCGCTCTTCGTTATGCACTGTACCGAGTCATTTTAGTACACCTATTCTATTTTCTCCTTGAGAAGTACTCCCTGCCGGAGGCAATGTCGCCGTCGAGCTGTCTCTTCAGGGCGTCCACGCTCTCAAAGATCTTCTCGGGTCTCACAAAGGTGAGGAGTCTCACCTGAATGCGCTTCCCGTAGATATCGTCGTTAAAATCATAGATAAAGGTCTCTGCGCCGCACACCTTCTCCTCGGAGACCGTGGGCTTGCAGCCGATGTTGGTGATGGCGGGATACTTCCTGCCGTCAAGCACGACCTCGGAGAAATAAACACCGTAGGGCGGCACCTGCTTGTTCCTGCCGGGAAGAATGTTGACGGTGGGGAAACCGATGGTCCTGCCGAGCTTATTGCCCTGCACCACTTTGCCCTCGATAAAATAGGGCTCTCCAAGCAGTCTGTTGACTTCCTCCATCTTGCCCTCACCAAGGAGCTTTCTGATCCTGGTGGAGCTTACGGGGCTTCTTCTGAAGCGCACCTTCTCCATGGTCTGCACGGTGAAGCCGAGCTCATCCGCGAAGGAAGCAAGGAGTTCTGTATTGCCTCTGCCGCCTGCGCCGAAGCTCAGGTCATCTCCCGCTACGATCACTCTGGCACGCAGCTTGCCTGCCAGGTACTCACGCACGAATACCTCGGGATCGGTGCCTGCCGTCTCGTAGTTCATGGGGAACTCCAGCAGCACATCAACGCCCAGGCGCTCAAAGAGCAGGCGTTTCTCATCCCTTGTGGTGATCTCGGTCACATCGGATCCGAAGAGCACGGAAGGCGCCGGATCGAAGGTAAAAACACAGGTCGTAAGGCCCTGTTCCTTACGGGCAAGCAGCTCCGCAATGATCTTGCGATGACCGATGTGGACGCCGTCGAACTTGCCGATCGCGACCGCCGAATCACTATTCAGTTGAAAATCCGTAGTGCCCTGTATGATCTCCAAGAATGTTAATCCTCTTCCAAAAACATTTTTACGGGCTGATATCTGCCCTTTTTCGTATCGTAGGCATAGACGCCCATAAAGCGTCCCTCTGCCTTCTTCATTCTGACCCATCTGCCCTCTTCGTAAAGGGTTCCCTCCACGGTCCGGTCGGGCGCGATGGAATTGCCGTTGTCGATCAGTCTGTCAAAGACTGCCTTCACATGAAGCTCTGGGCACTCCTCAAACACCTTCTCCACCGGGAAAAGGATCTCGGGAAGTCTCTCCTCGTCTCTGATCTTCTCAAGCTCTGCGAGAGTGATTGCATCCCGCAGATAAAAACCGCCCACTCTGGTACGCTCAAGGCTCTGCATCATACCGCCGCAGCCAAGCTTGTCGCCGATGTCCGCGCACAGTGTTCTGATGTAGGTGCCCTTAGAGCAGGCAACCCTCATTCTGACCTGAGGAAGCTTCATCTCCAGGATCTCGATCTCGTTGATGAAGACCTCTCTTGCTTTTCGTTCCACCTCTTTGCCGGCTCTGGCAAGCTCATAGAGCTTCTTGCCGTCCACCTTCAGGGCAGAGTACATGGGAGGAACCTGTTCGTATCTGCCGACGAAGCTCTCGATCGCCTCTCGCACAGCTGTTTCATCCGCCTCCACAGGGCACTCTGTGAGCACCTTGCCTGTGGCGTCCTGGGTATCCGTGGTGACGCCCAAAGTCAGCAGCGCAACATACTCCTTGTCCTTGTCGGTGAGCATGTCGCAGAGCTTGGTACCGCTTCCGAGGCATACGGGCAGCACGCCTGTGGCCTGGGGATCCAGGGTTCCTGTATGTCCGATCTTCTTCTGTCTTAAGATGCCGCGCATTTTGGCAACCACATCGTGAGAAGTAAAACCGGCCTCCTTATAGATATTGATCACACCGTTTAACATGTTCGTGATTATCCTTTTTTGCTAATGCAGCTCCTGCTCGATCACCTTCAGGAGTCTGTCTGTGCACTCGTTTAAGTCGCCTTCAAGGCTGCAGCCCGAAGCACGCATATGTCCGCCGCCGCCGAATACGGAGGCTACCTTGGACACATCCACATGCTCGTCGGAGCGAAGGCTCACCTTGTACTTGTTCTCCTCTGTCTCATAGAAGAAAACTGCGCAGCATACGCCTGTGATATTGCGGATCTGGCTGACGATGCCGTCCAAGTCCTTGGCGTTCACGCCGTACTCTTCCATGGTCTTTAAGATGACTGCGCCGACCGCAGTTTTGCCATCCATGAAAAGTCTGCACTCGTCCAGCGCCTTGCCCATCACACGGGTCTGCGCGAAGTTTTTCTGATAAAAAGTCCTCTGCACCATGCCGGGGAAATCAAAACCGAAACCGATCAGATGAGCAGCCTTCACCAGAGTATCACCTGTGGTGTTGCTGTACTGGAACACACCTGTGTCGTGAACGATGCCGAGGTACAGTGCCTTGGCGATCTCAAGATCGATCTTGTCCTTCTCCATCAGGTCGTAGAGCACCTCGCACACAGAGCCGATCTCAGGGCGTACCAAAGACAGGCCGAGACTTCCGTCATTGCTTAAATGATGGTCGATATTGATCTTTTTTACCGCTGATGCAAAGTATTTGACTGCCGCTCCGATGCGGTCCTCCTTGGGCTCGCAGTCCACCGCGATAAACACGTCAAAGGGCTCTCTCTCGGGATAGTCGCACACGATCTCCTCAAAGCCTTCAAGCTCACTGAAGATCTCCGCGGGCTTATCGAGGAAAACAGTCACTTCCGCTTCGGGAAAACACTTTTTTAAATATAAGCGCAGGGAAAGACATGCACCCACACAGTCTCCGTCAGGCTTGCGGTGACCGGTGATGCCGATGGTTTTCGCGCCCTGACATTCTCTGATAATATCCATTTTGTCTCCGTTCCGGCATATATACATGCCGAGGTGACGAAAAAGCCCCGTTTCAGAGGCTTCTTCGTATCTTAATTATTCCTGTTCTTCTTTGTGCTCGTCCTTGGCGATGACCTCATCGATCATGCGGGACATATTGACACCGTACTCGATGGACTGGTCCATGAGGAAGGTGATCTCGGGAGTATTGCGCAGATTGACGGTCTTGGCCAGTCTGGTTCTGATGAAGCCTTCGGCGCTCTTTAAGCCCTGGAAGGTTGCGGCTCTCGCCTCCTCATCACCCAGCACGCTGATCCATGCCTTGCAGCTCTTTAAGTCGGGAGCGACCTCAACAGCCACAACACTGGTCCAGGGACTGATGCGGGGATCCTTGATCTCGCCGCGGATGATCTGTGCCAGTTCCTTCTGCACTTCACCGTTTACACGGGTATTTTTTACACTGTTTTTTCTCATATTTCAATTACTTTCTGGGTACTTCCACCATGATGTATGCTTCCACGATATCCAGCTCCTGCATCTGGTCGAAGCCTTCGAATACAAGACCGCACTCGAAACCGGTCTTTACTTCCTTGACATCGTCCTTGAATCTCTTTAAGGACTTCAGCTCGCCCTCGTAGATCTGCTCGCCTTCGCGGGTGATGCGGACCTTGCAGCCTCTCTGGAATACACCGTCCATAACGTAGGAACCTGCGATGTTGCCGATCGCGGATGCCTTGAAGATCTGACGAACCTCTGCATGACCGATGATCTTCTCCTCGTAAACAGGATCCAGCATACCCTTCATAGCAGCATCGATATCTTCGATCGCCTGGTAGATGACCTTGTAGAGTCTTACGTCTACGCCCTCGCGCTCAGCGGTCTCCTTAGCGGAAGCATCGGGATTGACGTTGAAACCGATGATGATCGCATTGGATGCGCTTGCCAGAGTAACATCGGACTCGTTGATGGCACCTACGCCGCCGTGGATGCACTTAACAACAACTTCTTCGTTGGAAAGCTTGAGCAGGGACTGCTTAACAGCCTCCACACTACCCTGTACGTCAGCCTTGACGATCAGGTTCAGCTCCTTTAAGTTGCCCTCCTGGATCTGAGAGAACAGATCGTCTAAGGACATCTTCTGCTTGGTATCCTCAAGCATCTTCTCCTTGTTCTGAGCAAGGTAGGTCTCTGCGTAGGACTTAGCGGTCTTATCGCTGTCATGTGCAAGGAATACCTCACCTGCGCCGGGGACATCATTGAGACCTAAGATCTCAACGGGCATGGAGGGACCTGCCTCCTTGACTCTGCGGCCCTTGTCGTCGATCATTGCACGAACCTTACCGTGGCATGCTCCGGCAGAAACAAAATCTCCTACCTTCAATGTACCCTTCTGTACAAGGATTGTTGCAACAGGTCCACGACCCTTATCAAGTTCTGCTTCGATTACAATACCTCTGGCCTTACGCTTTGCATTGGCCTTAAGTTCCATAATATCCGCAGTAAGAAGGATTGTTTCAAGAAGGTCGTCAATACCGTCACCCTTCTTTGCAGAAATATTAACAAATTCTGTTGATCCGCCCCAGTCTGTGGGAATAAGTTCATATTCCGTAAGTTCCTGCTTAACCTTATCGGGATTTGCAGTGGGCTTATCACATTTATTTACAGCTACGATTACTTCAACGCCTGCTGCCTTTGCATGGTTGATTGCTTCTACTGTCTGAGGCATTACACCGTCGTCGGCAGCTACAACCAAAACAGCAATATCTGTTGAATTTGCACCACGCATACGCATTGCAGTAAATGCTTCGTGTCCGGGTGTATCAAGGAATGTGATATCTCTGTCCTTAATGTTAACTGTATAAGCACCGATTGCCTGAGTAATACCACCGGCTTCACGGTCAATTACGTTTGTCTTTCTGATAGCATCAAGAAGTGAAGTCTTACCATGGTCAACGTGACCCATTACACAGACTACGGGAGGTCTTGAAGTCATTTCTTCTTCTGCCTCATCCTCTTTCTTAAGAAG
>JAZULD010000048.1:0-6267 GCA_045643625.1 Acetatifactor sp.
GGATCAGATCTCCAGATTCCTGTTTGGTTCTATCCGCTTCCGTCAGGGTAAGTGGACCAAGATCAAGATCTAAGAAATGTGGGTACTTCGATAAAGAATAAAATGATATTTGAATACAAGATATAAAAAAACAGGTGTAACTTGCGTTACACCTGTTTTTTATGTTTGTGTAGTTTGTATCGTACGAGTTATTCCTCATCCTCATCAATATCCGCCACAGGCAGAGTGAAGATAAATTCACTTCCTTCGCCCTGGGTGCTGATGACATTGATGTGCTCGTTGTGGGAGTTGATGATCTCTTTGACGATGGAGAGGCCGAGACCCGTGCCCTTTTTGTCCTTGCCGCGGGAGGAGTCTGATTTGTAGAAGCGCTCCCAGATCATCTTCAGGTCATCCTTGGGAATACCGACGCCGGAATCCCTGACGGAGACGAAGACCTTGCTTTTTCGAAGGGTGGTCTCAAGCTTGATGGCGGAATCGTTGGGGCTGAACTTGATGGCATTGTCGATCAGGTTGTAGAGAACCTGTTGGATCTTCTCAAGATCCGCGTTGACATACATGGTGTCGCCGGTCAGCAGAAGCTTAAAGACGATGGAACGGTTTCTGCAGATACCCTCGAAGGAGGCAGCAGTGTTGCGGATCACACGGTTGATATCAAAGTTGGTGCGGTCAAGCAGCATGCCCTTGGTGTTCAGATTGTTCAGGGTGAGCAGGCCGTTGGTCAGCTTGGTCAGTCGGTCGGTCTCGTTCAGGACTACTTTTAAGTATTTTTCATGCATCTCGGGCGGAATGGTGCCGTCGATCATGGCCTCAAGGAATCCGCGGATGGAAGTAAGAGGAGAGCGGAAGTCGTGGGATACGTTGGCCACGAATTTCTTCTGGTCATCCTCTGCGCGTGCGATCTCGCTTGCCATGTAATTCAGGCAGGCAGCCAGATAACCGATCTCGTCGTTGCTTTCCACCTGGAACTCGTAGTGCATGTTGCCGGAAGCGTACTGCTCGGTGGCGTAGGTGATCTTTTTCAGGGGTGAGTACACGATCATGGTGAAGAAGATCAGAATGATCAGCGACAGCATCAGCAGAATAGCCAGCACCAGATAGCAGATGTTCTGGATGCTGCGGGATGAAGTGTCGACGCGGGACATGGGGTAGTGGACCGCCACGTAGCCCTTGATATTGTAATCGTGTACGATGGGCGCCATGACAGAGAGCATGGGCTCCGTAAACTGGTGGAAAAAGTCACCCTCGATGTAGTAGGAATCCCTGATGATCGCCGCGTCGAAGTCATCGATCACGATGATTTTCTCAACGTCCAAGGGCTCTGACGAGTCAACGACCAGACGACCGGAAGGATTGATGATGCGGATCCTGCAGTCAAGGTATTCGCTGATGGAGTCAAGCTCCTCTTTTACGCTCTCAAGGCTGGTCTCGCTGGCATAGAGCTCGGTCGCGATGGTGTCCGAGATGTGGGTGGCATTGGCGTAGAGCTCCTTGGACCGCTCGTTGACGAGGTAGGTCTTAAAAAGCCCGGGCACGATGGCACTCACGATAAAAAAGCCGAAGAAGCCGAAGATCGCGTAGGCCAGTAAAAATTTCAGATAGAGGGTTTTTTTCATACGTGGACCTCAAACTTGTAACCGATGCCCCAGATGGTAGCGATCTTCCAGTTCTCATGGTCGCTGATCTTCTCGCGGAGGCGCTTGATGTGTACGTCAACGGTTCTGGTGTCGCCCACATACTCATAGCCCCACAGCTGGTCCAGGAGCTGCTCTCTGGTAAAAACATGGTTGGGGGAAGCAGCCAGGAAGTACAGAAGCTCCAGTTCCTTGGGGGGCATGTCGATGGGCTGACCCTTGTAGAGCACGGAGTAGTTGGTGAGGTTGACGGTGAGGTCGGGGTAGGAGACAGCCTTCTCCTTTTTGACCTCGGGTGCGGCAGCAGGAGCAGTCTTGTATCTGCGAAGCAGCGCCTTTACGCGGGCAACCAGCTCCTTGGAGTCAAAGGGCTTCTCGATGTAGTCGTCTGCGCCGAGCTCCAGTCCGAGTACCTTGTCGAAAACTTCGCCCTTTGCGGAGAGCATGATGATGGGGATGGGATATTTGGCTCTGACCTCTCTGCAGACCTGGTAGCCGTCCATGCCGGGCAGCATGATGTCTAAGAGGATCAGGTCAAAGGAGCCGTCCTTGATGGCGGGCATAACGGACTCGCCGTCGTGGACGATCACAGTATCGTAGCATTCTTTGATCAGGTAGAGGGAGATCAGCTCGGCGATGTTGGCATCATCGTCGACGATCAGGATTTTTTGCTTGCTTACCATATCGGACTCCTTTCAGTAATTTTCAAAATAGTCAGTATAAGAGATCTTCCCGGCAGTCTATTTGAAGGTGACGATGGTCACGCCTGCATCACCCTCGCCGAATTCACCCAGGCGATAGTTCTGCACGTAACTCAGACGCTTCAAGTGGGAGTGGACAGCGCTTCGAAGGGCGCCGGTTCCCTTGCCGTGTACCACGCGGACGCTGGGAAGGTGGGCTAAATATGCGTCATCCAGATATTTGTCCAGGGCTGCCAGTGCCTCATCCACGGTCTTGCCCAGGAGATTGATCTCGGTGGAGACGGAGAGGGACTTGCTCATCTTTAACTTGCCGGTACCGGTGCCGGAGTAAGAGGGCTTGCTCACGGAGCCGATGTCGTCGATCATGACGATGTCGCTTAAATTGGTCTGGGTGCGGATGATGCCGCACTGTACGAAGAGATTGCCCTTGGCGTCGGGCAGAGTGGAGACAGTACCCTTAAGACCCATGGAGATGATCTTGACAGAGTCACCCTTCTTGATCTTCTTGGGATCGATGCCGTTTGACGCGGGCTTCTTGTTGTCCAGGGTCAGCTTGTCATTCTTATCCTTGATGCGGTCGCGGATGTCCTGACGCTTCTTCTCCATGCTTCTGATGTTGGCGTCTGCGCCGTATTTGTTGAAGTCGCGGATGGTCTCGTCAGCCACATCCTTGGCCTCCTGGAGAATGGCTCTCGCCTTCTCGTTGGCCTCCTTTAAGATGCGGTCGCGGGCCTGATCGATCTTCTCGTTCTTTTTCTTAAGCTGAGCTTCCAGGTTGCGGATGTTTTCCTTGTACTTGGCGATCTCGCGGCGGTCGTTCTCGATGGTGACGCGGCTTGCCTCTAAGTCAGCGATCACATCCTCGAAGCTCTTTTCCTCCTTGCTGATCTGCTCGGAGGCAGCCTGAATGATCTCGTCGGGAAGGCCCAGCTTGGAGGAGATCGCAAAAGCGTTGCTCTTGCCGGGGATACCGATGAGCAGTCGGTAGGTGGGCTGCAGGGTCTCCACGTTGAACTCACAGCAGGCATTCTCCACGAAACTTGTGGAGAGCGCGTAGATCTTCAGCTCGCTGTAGTGGGTGGTGGCCATGGTGCGGATGCCGCGGTCATGCAGATGATTCAAAATAGAGATGGCCAGTGCCGCGCCCTCGGTGGGGTCGGTGCCTGCGCCAAGCTCGTCGAAGAGACACAGGGAATCCTCATCCGCATGCTTTAAGATGTGTACAATGCTGGTCATGTGGGATGAGAATGTGGACAGACTCTGCTCGATGCTCTGCTCGTCGCCGATGTCAGCGTAGACCTCGCGGAAAATGGAGAGTTCGGAGCGGTCCAGCGCAGGAATGTGCAGTCCTGCCTGACCCATCAGGGTAAAAAGACCTACAGTCTTTAAGGAGACGGTCTTACCGCCGGTGTTGGGACCTGTAATGATCAGCAGGTCGAAGTCCTTGCCCAGATGAATGTCGATGGGAACCACCTTTTTCCTGTTTAAGAGAGGGTGGCGGCCCTTGCGGATATTGATATAGTGCTCTGTGTTGAAGAGGGGCTCGGTCGCGTTCTGCTCCATAGCCAGCTTGCCCTTGGCAAACACAAAGTCCAGGGTGGTCATGATCTTGTGGTTGGAGATCAGCTCAGGGGTGTGAATGGCTGCCAGCTCGCTCAGCTCCGCCAGAATCTTGGCGATCTCCTCCTGCTCCTGCAGGTCAAGCTCCTTTAACTTGTTGTTCAGGTCCACTACGGCAGCAGGCTCGATGAAAAAGGTGGAGCCGCTGGAACTCTGGTCGTGTACCATGCCGTTTACGTGGTTCTTGTACTCGGACTTGACGGGGATGCAGTAGCGGTTGTTGCGCATGGTGATCACAGCGTCCTGCAAAAAGGTGCGGTAGGAACCGTTTACCATGGAGATGAGTTGTGAGTGGATCTTATCGTTGGTGATCAGCTTGTTGCGGCGGATGCTCTTAAGGGTGGGGCTTGCGTCGTCTGCGATCTCGTCCTCCGCCAGAATGCAGCGATGGATCTCGTTAGCAAGCTGGGTCAGGGGAGTCAGGCAGTCAAAATAGTCGGTGAGACAGTCGCTCGGCTGGTCCTCGCGCTCTTTTTTGCCGTAGCTCTTGATGCGGGACACATTGTCGAGAAGTGCCGCGATGCGGAGAAGCTCGGTGACAGACAGGGTGCTGCCGATCTCAAGGGAGCGCAGCGCGAAGCCAAGGTCTGAATTGCTGCCGAAGGAGGTACCGCCCTTCTGGAAGAGACGGGTCAGTGCCGCAGCGGTCTCCGCCTGATTTCTTCGGATCTCACTTAGGTTCTCGGAGGGAAGGAGCTCTCTGCAGAGCTTCTTGCCGGGCTCGGAATCCGCCTTGTCGGTGAGCTGCTGAATGATCTTATTATATTCAAGTGTTCGTAAAACTTTCTGATTCATGATATGCTCCGTAAATGTACATTATCATCTATATTTTACCATAAAATGTCCCATAACAAAAGAAGAGTTTACATTGGCCGAAACTGCGCACATAAAGGGTCCAAGACCCTTGCGCAACCGCCGAAAATAAGGTAATTTAATAGTTAAGACAGCTTGCAAAGGGCTGTCTGCTTGGTGTGAAAGGAAATCAAGAAAAATGGATAATCTGATATTGTCGATCAACGTAGTTATGCCCCTGTTTATCCAGATCATCCTGGGAATGATCCTCGGCCGCACCGGTATTCTGGAGGCCGACCTGAACAAGAAGCTGAATTCCCTGGTCTTTAAGGTATTTCTGCCCATCCTGCTCTTCTGGAATATCTATTCTGCCGACCTCGGCGAGGTGGTGAATCCCAGACTGATGGGTCTCACCGCGGCAACGCTGGTCATCTACTGTGTTTTCTTATGTGTTATCGTGCCCCTCTTTGAGAAGGACAACAAAAAGAGAGGCGTTATCATACAGGCAGGCTGCCGAAGCAACTTCGTGCTCTTCGGTATGCCTCTGGCACTTCTGATCGTTGGTCAGGAGAACATCGGTCCCACCGCGCTGTTGGTCGCAGTGGTGGTTCCCGCCGTCAATATTCTCTCCGTTATCGTGCTGGAGCTCTTCCGCGGCGAGTCCATCAAGCTGGGCGCTGTGTTGAAGGGTATCGCCAAGAACCCCCTGGTTCGCGCGGCGGTCATCGCCATCATTCTCCAGCTGATCGGTCTGAAGATGCCTCAGTTCCTCACCAAATCCATCAGCACCATCTCAGGTGTTGCAACCCCTCTGGCCCTGATCGTTCTGGGAGCGGAGATCCGCTTCGAGGATGCGAGAGTCTACATCAAACAACTCTTTGCGGGCCTTGGCTTCAAGCTGGTGTTAGAGCCCCTGCTCTTCATCCCCATCGCAGTGTGGATGGGCTTCCGCGGTCCGGAGCTTGTGCCCTTTATCATCATGTGCGCTTCCCCCACCGCAGTAAGCTCCTACACCATGGCGGAGCAGATGGGTGCGGACGGCAAGCTGGCTTCCCAGCTGGTATTCTACTCCACAGCATTTTCCGTGGTGACTATTTTTACCACGATCTTTATTACCAAGAGCCTGGGACTGTTCTAAGAAAAAAATTCACATTTAGTGATTAAGGAGAGAGGAGATTAAAACGATGCGCGTTATGCTTACATCATGCGGACTTGAAACAGAACAACTCAAGGAGCATTTTCTGAGGATGCTTGGGAAAGAACCTGCAGATACAAAAGCTCTATTTATTCCAACTGCTGCAATTGATGCAGATGCAATCGAAGTATTACCGAAGTGTATGAACGATCTGCTGAAATGTGGCATTCCGAAAGAAAATGTTCGAGTGTTTGATCTGCATCAGAATATGCTGAATGACGAACTGAAAGCATATGATGTGGTCTATCTGACCGGTGGGAGGACTTCTTATCTGCTAGATAGAATCAATGACACAGGATTTCGTGACACACTGCTGACTTATATC
>JAZULD010000049.1:0-8850 GCA_045643625.1 Acetatifactor sp.
TATTTCTGGAATACCGTATTCAGATTACGCTGATTCGGGGGAAGGAGGGTGATGTCCTGTCCATCGAAAATGACCTTACCCTGATCCGGCTTCTCGAAACCTCCGAGAATGCGAAGGGTAGTAGTTTTACCGCAGCCGCTGGGACCCAGCAAAGTGAGAAACTCGTTCTCATGAATATCCAGATTCAAATCATCCAGAACAACATGGCCGTCAAATGCTTTGGAAATGTTGACGAGCTTTACCAATTCCTTGTTCATCTGCAATAACCCTTTCTTTTTGCGCATAAATATTCCTGAAAATGCACATGAATATACGAATATCACTATATAGAGAAACTCCCGTAAAGTCAATAAAAAGTGTTTTACAAAATAAGGTTTTGTGCTATATTATTTTAAGTGCACCAAGAATGACAGGAGGCAGTTTCATGGCTAACAATCAGGAACAGAATGTTGAACAGAATCAGGACAAGTACGTGGCATATGTTTCCACCTATACACAGGGTGATTTCCACGGAATTAAGATATATGATGTTGATATGGAAGCGGGTCGTTTCACCGAGAAGGCGAAGGTTGAGATCTCCAACAGCTCTTACGTGACCATCTCCAAGAACGGCAAGTGGCTTTACTCCATTACCGACTTCGGCGTTGAGGCTTACAAGATCCAGCCCGACGGTAATCTGTATCTCTTAAACTTTGCACCTATCAACGGTATGAGAGGCTGCTATCTCTCCACCGATTACACCGACAGCTATCTCTTCGTAGCAGGTTATCATGACGGTAAGCTGACCGTGCTTCGCCTCGAGGAGGACGGCTCCATCGGACAGATCACCGATGAGATCTTCCACAAGGGTCTCGGCACCATCGGTGAGCGCAATTACAGACCTCATATCAACTGCGCAAGAATGACCCACGACAATAAGTACTTACTGGTTGCAGACCAGGGTATGGATCATATCAATGTATATTCCTTCGATCCCACCCGCGGCAAGGTAAAGCTGGCCGACATCATCAGAAGTGAGATGGAGTCCGCACCCAGACATATCAAGATCTCCAGGAACGGCAAGTTCATCTACATCGTTCACGAGTGGAAGTGCTACATTGACGTTTACATGTACGAGGAGAGAGGCAACAATCCTTATTTTGAGAAGATCCAGACCATTGAGACCGTTAAGACCTCTATCGGTGCCAACAATGCGGCAAGCGCCCTGAGCTTCTCATCCGATTATCAGTATCTGTTAAGCTCCAACTCCGGCGATAACTCCGTAGTTATCTACAAGGCAGATCCCGATACCGGACTTCTGACCAAGGTGCTGTGCCTGCCTATCAGCGGCGAGTATCCCAAGGATGCGGACATCTTCCCCAACAACAAGTTTGTGGTTTCCCTGAATCATGAGACCAACGACATGACCTTCTTCAAGCTGGATCTTGAGGCAGGAACTCTGATCATGAACGGTGCGCCCATGAAGGTAAATGTTCCCAACTGTATCATTTTCCACAAGCTTCCTCAGGAATAAAAATCTAAAATTTAAGCATACAAAAAGGACCGGCTTTAAACCGGTCCTTTTTATTGACTGAATATGAATTACTTCTTATAAAACTGCTCCATGGAATCCATGCGGGCTGACATGTTGACCATCATAGCATCCAGGATAGTCATTGCAACCATGCTCTCCATGACAACGACAGCTCTGGGCACGATGATAGGATCGTGGCGGCCCTTGATGGCGATGGTGACCTCCTCGCCGTCATTGTTCACAGTCTGCTGTTCGCGGTAGATGGAAGGGGTAGGCTTGACATAAGCTCTTACAACGACCTTGTCGCCGTCGCTGATGCCGCCTAAGATGCCGCCTGCGTGGTTGGTCTTCTTAATGACGTTGCCGTCCTGAA
Source organism: Acetatifactor sp. (assembly GCA_045643625.1). Classification (GTDB taxonomy): domain Bacteria; phylum Bacillota; class Clostridia; order Lachnospirales; family Lachnospiraceae; genus Acetatifactor. Next base: position 1,887 of record JAZULD010000049.1, read on the forward strand.
TTGCGAAAGCATCATTGTTCTCGCTGCCTTTTCTTGCTGCGACGAGAGCGCCGTCGCCGATCTCAACGCCCTTGACAGCGCCGATGGACATAACTGCCTTGGCAAGATTGGCATCCAGCTTCTCAAAAACAGGATCGCCGATACCTGCGGGAAGACCGGTAACGATGCATTCCATGGATCCGCCGGAGGAGTCAAGATCCTGCTTAACAGCCTCAAGGTATTCGAATGCAGCCTTGTCTGCCTCTGCATCGGGCATGGCGCTTGCGGTGTGTAAACGGGTCTCGGCATCAAAGCGGTCGTAGTCAATGCTCACAGGGCCGATGGAGCGGGTGTAAGCGGTAACTTCGATGCCAAGCTGCTTTAAGATCTTGCAGGCAATGGCGCCTGCTGCCACACGGCCTGCAGTCTCACGGCCGGAAGAGCGACCGCCGCCTCTGTAGTCGCGGAAACCGTATTTGGCATCAAAGGTGTAATCAGCATGACCGGGGCGGTAAACGCTTGCGATCTGGCTGTAATCCCTGGAGATCTGGGAAGTATTGCGGATCATTAAGGAGATGGGAGTACCTGTGGTAACGCCCTCGAATGTGCCGGAGAGGATCTCCACAAGATCGTCCTCCTTGCGCTGTGTGGTAAATGAGCCCGTGCCGGGCTTTCTGCGGTCTAAGTAGACCTGAATATCTTCTTCATTTAAAGGAAGACCTGCGGGAACGCCGTCCACGATGACGCCAAGCGCCTTGCCGTGGGACTCGCCCCAGGTCGTAATTTTAAAGATCGTTCCGAATGATGAACCGGCCATAATTGCCTCCTGCTGTAAGGTTTTCTAAAATCATAGCAAAAAATGTGTTTGAATTCAACCTTTATTAAGTGCGGCAGACGATATGCCCCTTAAGTAAACGCATCTTGAAAAGTAGGGGTAACTATATTATACTGAAACAAGACTTTTGAAATACTGTATTTTTTCGGGAGGTTTTTACCTTGTATCGTTTATTAAAACAGGAAGGCAGAGCCAAAAGAGGCGAATTCGAGACCGTTCACGGCACCATTCAGACCCCTGTGTTCATGAATGTCGGCACGGTTGCGGCAATTAAGGGCGCTGTCTCCACAGAAGATCTGGAACAGATCAAAACTCAGGTGGAGTTAAGCAATACCTACCACCTTCATGTAAGACCCGGTGATAAGATCATCAAGCAGATGGGCGGTCTTCATAAATTTATGTCCTGGAACAAGCCTATTCTTACCGATTCCGGCGGATTCCAGGTATTCTCCCTTGCGAAGCTTCGCAAGATCAAAGAAGAAGGCGTATTTTTCAACTCACATATCGACGGACGCAAGATCTTCATGGGTCCCGAGGAGAGCATGCAGATCCAGTCCAATTTGGGTTCCACCATTGCAATGGCATTCGATGAATGTCCTCCCAGCATGGCTGAGAGAAGCTACGTGCAGAACTCCGTGGGCCGTACCACCAGATGGCTGGAGAGATGCAAAGCTGAGATGAACAGATTAAATTCGCTCGAGGATACGGTTAATCCCAATCAGCTTCTGTTCGGCATCAATCAGGGTGCTATTTTCCCCGATATCCGCATCGAACATGCCAAGAGGATCTCTGAACTTGACCTTCCCGGCTACGCTGTCGGCGGTCTGGCTGTAGGAGAGAGCCACGAGGAGATGTATCACATTCTTGACGAAGTGGTGCCTTATCTTCCCGTGAACAAGCCCACATATCTGATGGGTGTAGGTACTCCCGCCAATATCCTGGAGGGTGAATCCAGAGGCGTTGACTTCTTTGACTGTGTATATCCCACCAGAAACGGCCGTCACGGACACCTCTACACCAATCACGGCAAGATCAACCTCTTCAATGCCAAGTACGAGTTGGACAGCCGTCCCATCGAGGAGGGATGTCAGTGTCCCGCCTGCAGAAGATATTCCAGAGCCTACATCAGACATCTGTTAAAGGCCAAGGAAATGCTGGGCATGAGACTCTGCGTACTGCATAATCTTTACTTCTACAACACCATGATGGAGGAGATCAGAGACGCTCTGGATGAGGGCAGATACGAGCAGTACAAGAAGCAGAAGCTTGACGGAATGGCTCAGGGCCAGGAATAAAATGTAATAGAAGGGATTTTCCAAAAATACTTGCTTATCCCTTCGAAATTGTGTATTATTAAGATTGATTTTGAAGACGCGTCGCGTCAGAATGGAGGAACAATGAATACAGGAATTTTATTAGCGGCAGAAGCCGGTGCAGGTAGTGCTACAATCGGAATCATTGGAACAATCGTTATTTACGGCGGTCTCTTTGCTATTATGTGGTTTCTTCTTTTAAGACCTCAGAAGAAGGAGCGTAAGAGAGTAGCAGCTATGCTGTCTTCCCTGGAGATCGGCGATTGCGTACTTACCACTTCCGGTTTCTACGGCATCATTATCGATATTGCAGAGGATACCGTTATCGTAGAGTTCGGCAACAACAGAAACTGCCGTATCCCTATGGAGAAGGCTGCAATCAGTCGTGTTGAGAAGCCTACCGACAACTAATATGTTCTTACGAGGGGACTGCAGCCGCAGTCCCTTTTTTCATGATAAAAACTGTGATTTAGATTAAAATAGTGCAAGTCTTAGCATAAAAAGAGTCCTTGTATTTTGACAATAGATAAGTTATTATTAAGATTGAGTTTTTTTAGAATAAAATAAGCAGTTCAAAATTGTGCGCTGAACTGCGGACGGAGGCAGTATGGTTTTAAATATTACATGTATCCCCGGCGACGGAATCGGCCCCGAGATCGTCACCGAAGCCAAGAAAGTATTAAATAAGGTTGCTGAGTGTTATGGACACGAGATGCAGTTTACCGATATTCTGATGGGCGGCGCATCCATCGATGTACACGGTGTTCCCCTTACCGATGAGGCAATTGCTCAGGCAAAGAGCGCTGACGCAGTCCTCATGGGTTCCATCGGCGGCAATACCACCACATCTCCCTGGTATAAGCTTCCCCCCAACTTACGTCCCGAGGCAGGTCTTCTGAAGATCAGAAAGGCTCTGAACCTTTTCGCCAATCTGCGTCCCGCAGTGCTCTATGATGAGCTGGCAGGCGCTTGTCCCCTGAAGGAGGAGATCAGCAAGGCAGGCTTCGACATGATGATCATGAGAGAGCTTACCGGCGGTCTGTACTTCGGCGAGCGCAAGACTGTTGAGGAGAACGGTGTGCGCAAGGCCATCGATACCTTAACTTATGATGAGAACGAGATCCGCCGCATTGCCATCAAGGGCTTTGATATCGCAATGAAGCGCCGCAAGAAGGTCACCAGCGTAGATAAGGCCAACGTGCTTGATTCCTCCCGCCTCTGGAGAAAGGTAGTGGAAGAGGTCGCTGTGAACTATCCCGAGGTTACCTTAGAGCATATGCTTGTTGACAACTGCGCTATGCAGCTTGTCAAGGATCCCGCACAGTTTGACGTGATCCTTACCGAGAACATGTTCGGCGATATTCTTTCTGACGAGGCAAGCATGGTTACCGGTTCCATCGGTATGCTGGCAAGCGCGAGCCTGAACGATTCCAAGTTCGGTCTCTATGAGCCCAGCCACGGTTCCGCTCCCGACATTGCGGGAATGGATATCGCGAACCCCATCGCAACGATCCTCAGCGCAGCTATGATGCTCCGCTACAGCTTCGACCTCGACAAGGAAGCCGATGCCATTGAGAACGCAGTCAAGAAGGTGCTTCAGGACGGTTACCGCACCGGCGATATCATGTCCGAGGGCTGCACCAGGGTAGGCTGCAGCAAGATGGGCGACCTGCTCGCTGAGAGAATCTGCTAAGAAGTACATAATTTATTTTTCATAAAGGAGAAAAAAGATGAGAAGTGATTCCGTAAAGGTTGGTAATTCACAGGCTCCTCACCGCAGCCTGTTTAACGCACTCGGATACACCGAGGAAGAGAGAAGACGCCCTATGATCGGTATCGTCAGCTCCTACAACGAGATCGTTCCCGGTCACATGAACCTGGACAAGACCGTTGACGCTGTCAAGATGGGTGTTGCTATGGCAGGCGGTATGCCTGTTGTTTTCCCTGCGATCGCTGTCTGCGACGGTATCGCAATGGGTCATATCGGTATGAAGTACTCCCTGGTAACCAGAGATCTGATCGCCGATTCCACCGAATGTATGGCACTTGCACACGGTTTTGACGGTCTGGTATGCGTTCCCAACTGTGATAAGAACGTTCCCGGTCTGCTGATGGCTGCTGCAAGACTGAATATCCCTACCGTTTTCGTATCCGGCGGTCCTATGCTGGCAGGTCATGTAAACGGACAGAAGAGAAGCTTATCCTCCATGTTCGAGGCAGTCGGCAGTGTTGCTGCAGGCACCATGACCCAGGAAGAATTGTGCGAATTTGAGGAGAAGGTATGTCCTACCTGCGGTTCCTGCTCCGGTATGTACACCGCTAACTCCATGAACTGCCTGACCGAGGCGATCGGTATGGGCCTTCGCGGCAACGGTACCATCCCCGCTGTTTATTCCGAGAGAATCCGCCTTGCAAAGCATGCAGGCATGAAGATCATGGAACTCGTTGAGAAGGACATCAAGCCCAGAGATATCATGACTGAGAAGGCATTTATGAATGCACTCACCGTTGATATGGCACTCGGCTGCTCCACCAACTCCATGCTTCATCTTCCCGCAATCGCTAAGGAAGCAGGCGTTGATCTGAACCTTGACATCGCTAACGAGCTGTCCGCTAAGACTCCCAACCTGTGCCACCTTGCACCTGCAGGTCCTACCTACATGGAAGATTTAAACGAAGCAGGCGGTGTTTACGCTGTAATGAACGAGCTGACCAAGAAGGGCCTCTTAAATCTCGACTGCATGACCGTAAACGGTACCACCATCGGCGAGAATATCAAGAACTGTGTCAACAGAGATCCTTCCGTTATCCGTCCCGTTGAGAATCCTTACTCCGAGACCGGCGGTATTGCGATCCTCAAGGGTAACCTCGCTCCCGACAGCGGCGTAGTTAAGCGCTCCGCAGTTGTTCCCGAGATGATGGTTCATGAAGGTCCCGCAAGAGTATTTGACTGTGAGGAAGATGCGATCGCAGCTATCCTCGGCGGCAAGATCGTTGCAGGCGATGTAGTTGTTATTCGTTACGAGGGTCCTAAGGGCGGCCCCGGCATGAGAGAGATGCTGAATCCCACCTCTGCCATCGCAGGTATGGGTCTCGGCTCCAGCGTAGCGCTGATCACCGACGGACGTTTCTCCGGTGCATCCCGCGGCGCATCCATCGGACATGTTTCTCCCGAAGCTGCAGTGGGCGGTCCCATCGCACTGGTTCAGGAAGGCGATATCATTCGCGTAAACATCCCCGACAACAAGCTTGATGTACTCGTAAGCGACGAGGAAATGGCTGAGAGAAGAGCAAACTGGCAGCCCAGAGAGCCCAAGGTACTCACCGGTTATCTTGCAAGATATCGTGAGCTCGTAACCAGCGGCAACAGAGGCGCTGTTCTGGAAGTACCCAAGAAAAACTAATACCCCGGAGGAAAAAAGATGCTTTTAAACGGTTCAGAGATCGTAGTTGAATGCTTAAAAGAACAGGGAGTTGACACCGTTTTCGGTTATCCCGGAGGAACTATCTTAAATATTTACGACGCATTATATAAGCACGGTGACGAGATCCGCCACGTCCTGACCTCTCATGAGCAGGGCGCTGCACATGCTGCCGACGGTTATGCGAGAGCAACCGGCAAGGTAGGTGTCTGCATGGCAACCAGCGGCCCCGGTGCAACCAATCTTGTTACAGGTATCGCAACCGCTTACATGGACTCCGTTCCCCTGGTAGCGATCACCGCAAATGTTAACCTGCCCCTTCTTGGCAAGGATACCTTCCAGGAGGTCGACATCGCAGGTGTGACCATGCCCATCACCAAGCATGGCTATATCGTTAAGAATGTAGAAGTACTTGCAGATACCATCAGAAAGGCTTTTGACATCGCAAGAAGCGGTCGTCCCGGCCCTGTTCTGGTCGATATCACCAAGGATGTGACCGCAGCAACCTGCGAGTTCACTCCCAAGACTCCTGTTGAGAAGACTCAGTTAAACCGCTACACCGAAGCAGAGATCGACAAGGTCGTTGAGTATATCAAGGCTGCCAAGAAGCCTTACATCTACTTGGGCGGCGGCGCAATTCTTAGCGGCGCAAGCGAAGAAGTTGCCAAGTTTGCAGAGCTCATCGATGCTCCCGTATGTGATACCCTGATGGGTAAGGGCGCATTCGACGGCAGAAGCGAGCGCTATACCGGCATGATCGGTATGCACGGTACCAAGACCTCCAACCTTGGCGTAAGTCAGTGTGACCTGCTCATCGCTCTGGGTGCAAGATTCTCAGACCGTGTAATCGGCAACTCCAAGCATTTTGCTGAGAATGCCAAGGTGGTTCATGTAGATATCGATGCTGCAGAGATCAATAAGAACATCCGCTGCGATGCTTCCCTGATAGGCGACTTAAAGCATGTGCTCAACGCACTGAACGAGAAGCTCACTCCCATGAAGCACACCGAGTGGATGGCAACCATTGCCGATCTTAAGGCAAAATTCCCCTTAAAGTACGATAAGAGTCAGCTGACCTGTCCTTATGTGATCGAGGAGATCGACCGCGTGACAGAAGGTCAGGCCATCATCACCACCGATGTTGGTCAGCACCAGATGTGGGCAGCTCAGTATTACAAGTATTCCGCTCCCAGAACCTTCCTTTCTTCCGGCGGTCTGGGAACCATGGGTTACGGTCTCGGTGCCTGCATCGGCGCACAGATCGGTCAGCCCGACAAGATCTGTATCAATATCGCAGGTGACGGCTGCTTCCGTATGAACATGCAGGAGCTGGCTACCGCAAGCAGATACAATATTCCCATCATTCAGGTCGTTATCAACAACCACGTTCTGGGTATGGTTCGCCAGTGGCAGAC
>JAZULD010000050.1:0-3217 GCA_045643625.1 Acetatifactor sp.
TTCCGAATGAGAGGAACAACAGATGGGACTGTTTGGGTTGGGGAAGAAGAATAATGAGCCTGAGAAGCCTTCCGGACCGAGCGCTGCAGAGCTGTACGGTAAGGCCTGGCTGATGATAATGAATGGGGACCTGGACGGCGGTCGTGATATATTTGCACAGTTGAATCGCAGCGATTTTATCGAGGGAACCGTTGCTCTGGCGATGCACATCAGGGATGAAGGTATCCGTAAGGGACTGTTCCAGAAGGCAGCCGAAGCGGGCAACGATGTCGGCAAGTGGGTGTATTGTTCGATGCTTCCCCATTCTGAGAAGCTTGATCCGAAGTTCCCCCGGGACATCTACTGGGAGGAGCAGTGTCTGGATGCGGCCTTGAGCGGAAGCGCGGCTGCAATGGTTGCGATGGGCAATATCTGGGGAGGTCGCGGTCACATTGCAGAGGCAATGTACTGGTATGTAATGGCCAATGCTCACATATTGGAGCCCGAGGCGGATGAACTGAAAAAAATCGTCGAGTGCTGGAAGGAGGTAGGAAGTCCCGGGGAGTTTTTGCCGGGAAGTCCTGTTTTTGACATGCCTCGTCATCGAATGGCGATCACATATCTGGAGATGTATTCACAGAAGGCAACGGCGATCACTATGGCGGAGATCATGAAGTATGCTTCGGAGGGTGTTACCATTGCGGGATATTTTGCGGCCAGGTACTATGAAAGTACCGGCAAGGACGAGGAGGCATACAAGGTGTACGACGCTTTGGCGAAGCAAAACGATGCGGTCGCGCAGAGACGTTGTGCCATGATGATGAACGTGGGCAGAGGCACGGAGAAGAATCCGGAAGGCGCTTTGGATATGATGCACAGGGCGGCCTATAACGGTGACCGATTGGCCATGTCTGCGCTGGGTGATCTGTTCACCAGATACAATGACAGTGCTCTGGCGGCGTACTGGTACGGCCGGGCATTTGTCAGAGGAGATAAGGCGGCGCTTGAGAAAATGCGCGAGCTGGCCAAGAAGGATCAACAATAAAAATCAGGAAAGGAGCTTACATACATGACACGTCCGGTTAATATTTATTCCCTGTCTCGGATTCATGAAGAGGCTCCTTTTAACGTGGTGTCGGCTTTGCTCTCAGGCAATGACAACGGTCACGATACGAAGAGCCATGAGATGGAATCTTTGCGATTCCTGGCGGATGCCCTGCGTCAGGCAGGTGTGTCGGTGCGCGAGATGGACGGTTTTTTCTTAGGATTTGTAGTGCCCCGCATCGGTAAGGAGTTCGATCTCCTTCGGTTTACGCCCGATGTGTGCCTGAACATTGAGTTAAAATCCACCCCCATCGAGGAGAAGAAAATAAAGCGCCAGCTTCTGCGCAACAGGCATTATCTGAAGCACTTGGGAAGAGAGGAGAGGCTCTATACGGTGGTGACGTCCGATATGACGTGCTATCACCTGACGGAGGAGGATCGGCTGATTCGGATCCCCCTTGACGAGATCGTGGCAGCAGTGAGAGGGACTGCGCCCGGGTTCGAGTCAGAGATCGATGACAAGTGCAAGGTGTCCCGCTATCTGGTGTCACCTATAACTACGCCTGAGCGGTTTATTGAGGGAGAGTATTTCCTGACACAGGCCCAGGAGAGCATTAAGCGTGAGGTGCTTGCAGGCTGTAAAAAAGTGGGAAGCGGCCGCTTCTTTCACATCACAGGCAAGCCCGGCACCGGTAAGACGCTGCTGCTCTATGATCTTGCAAGGACATTTGCGGAGAAGGGTGAGACCCTCATCGTTCACTGCGGCGCCCTGACCAAGGCCCACGAGTATTTATCGGAGCAGGTCGAGAAGTTGACGATCGTGGCGGCAGGAGAGCTGCTGCGCGTTGGAGGTTCGAGCGCTGACGGCGGGGCGATTTCCGCCATGGTAAGCAGTGATTCGGCTGCAAGCGGTGGCTTGGCTGCAGACGGTGATTCGGACGCTTCTGTGACGTCCCCAGAGGCGTATTCCGCCATCTGCGTGGACGAGGCGCACAGATTATCATCTGAGGAGTTTTCGCTGATCTGTGAGGCTGTGAAGGGCTCAGGGAAGGTATGTGTTTTTTCTTCAGACCCGGGACAGGTATTGTCGACGGCCGAGAGGGCGAGAAGAATCGTTCCCGCGATCAGACAATTGCCGCAAGTCGCGGAGTTTGTGCTCTCCGAGAAGATCCGCGCCAACAGGGAGCTGCAGGCTTTTATCGCAAGGCTGTTTGACCTGAAAGAGAAGCCGAAGAACAGAATGCACTATGAGTGCGTGGAGCTTGCTTTTGCCAATACCACGGCGGAGGCCCAGGAGTTGATTGATTATTACAGGGAGAAGGAGTATCTCTTCTTCAACTTTTCGAAGATACAGGTGAAGGACAGCCCATACGCTGTCTTTGCGGGGGATTACGATGCGTCCGCCATGATCGGGCAGGAGTTCGACAAGGTGGTGCTGCTCATGGACGATGCCTTCCGCTATGACGAGGAGGGCGTGCTGCAGGCTGCGCCGCATCCGAACCCCGAGTATCTCTACAGGCAGCTGTTCTACCAGGGCGTGACCAGAGTCCGCGAGGAGCTGGCCATCGTGGTGCTGAAGGACGAGGAGCTGTTTGGACGAATCGTATCGATCGTAGAGTAGTTTTTTTCGCTTTTTTTCAATTTTTTTCAGAAACCTCTTGACCTTCCCCTTTGTGGAAGGTGTAAAAAAGGCTCATAGCACACCGAAAGGGTGTCACGAAAGGATCAAAATGAAGATCAAACAGGTGGAAGAGCTGGTAGGAATCACCGGCAAAAACATCCGCTTCTACGAGGAGCAGGGGCTTCTTACCCCCGCCCGGTCGGAGAACGGTTACAGGGATTACGGCCTTGAGGAAGTGGCGAGACTTAAGAAGATCAAGCTGCTGCGCAAGTTCAGGGTGCCTGTGGAGGAGATAGGGCAGGTGCTTGACCGCAGGGTATCTCTGGCAGAGTGTCTGGAAGCGCAGTCGAGGAACCTCGAAGCAGAGGCGGAGGCGCTTCGCTCCATGCAGGGGCTTGTGGGCGAGATGCTTAAGACTTCCCCCGACATCGACACTTTGGATCCCGATACGTGGCTCGCTGAGGTGGAGAAGCAGGAAAAGGAGGGCATAGATTTTGTGGACTTGAGCAAGATCGACATTCACATGAAGAAAAAAGCAGGAGCAATCGGCGGAGGCGTAGTAATGATCGCCCT
>JAZULD010000051.1:0-9051 GCA_045643625.1 Acetatifactor sp.
CCGCATGCAGGGCATCGTCAGCAGTAGAAAGTGTCAGTTCTCCGCCTGCGATCGTAAGGCTTCCGTTTGTGTGAACACAGTCATCCTGAGAACGCACGGTAACAGTACCGCCGTTGATCACAAGGCTGCTGCCGCTCTTTAATCCCTTGGTGCTTGTATCTGAGGAATTATTCTCCTGCTGTCCCATAAAGTCTCTGCCGTTGCCTCTGCCGCCAAAGGGGCTTCCCTCTGCGCCTTCTCCTCTTCCTCCAAAAGGACTTCCGTCCGTTCCATCACCGGGCCTCTGTCCGTCGGGGCGGGTCCATGTGCCACCTTCCGGCATCTGTCCGTCGGGACGGGCCCACATACCGCCTTCAGGTACCTGTCCGTCGGGTCTTGTCCATGTGCCGCCCTCAGGCATCTGTCCGGGGCCTCTGTCCGGCTTTCCTCCTCTGCCGCCGAAGGTACTACCCTCCGTACCCGCAGGGTTCTGACCGTTTGCGCCTGCATCTGTACTCTGTCCGCCGGTCTGCGACATATTTTCAGGCATTGCAGCATTTCCGCCGGCCCACATCATAAATTCACTTCCTCCGGGAAGCGTGTTGTCTGCTCCGCCCGGCTGGCCTATATCATTCTGTCCATCACTCGGAAGTCCGGAGAAACCTCCGAACATCCCGGTATCATTCTGTCCATCACCGGGACCTGCCGGGAATCCTCCCGGCTGACCCATGTCATCCTGTCCATCGCCCGGCATCATCGGGAATCCTCCCGGCATTCCGAACCCTCCGAACCACGAATCCTCCGCACCGGAAGTGCTTCCGATCGCGGTGATATCTCCTGCTGTGATATCGATCACACCGCCCTGCACGCTTAAGAGATTTTCCGCCTGCACACCGTCGCCGAAGCTTACGATATTGATCGTGCCGCCCAGAATGTCGACTGTGCCGCAGCCTTCCTCCTCATCATTGTTGGACTTGATACCGTCGTTTCCGCTGGTGATGTTTAAGTCACCGTCAAGAACAGTCACGGAGTCCTTGCCCTTTAAACCATTGTTCACCGCGGTGAGTGTAAGTTCACCGCCAAGCACTGCCAGGTGGTCCGTGGTTGCCACAGCGTTGTTGATATAGCCTTCCACAGTCAGTTTTCCGCTTCCTGCGAACGCAAGACTGTCTTTGGAATACAGTGCAGCGCCCTCAGCGGATGCGCTGTCTCCTTCCGCAGTTTCATCCGCTTCCTCTGCTGCCCCGATCTCCTGCTTAATGCCGCTTAAAAGTGTGCTTTCGCTGCCTTCCGGCAGGTAGATCAGCGTATATGCCGCTTTTTTGATCTTGACGGCCGCATCTGTCGCATTGCCGATTACCGCATCCTCAAGGATCAGTGTCACGTTGTCGTCACACTCTACGAATATCTGTCCGTCGCTCAGCTGTCCGCTCACACTGTAGACGCCGCCCTCCGAAACGGTAACGGTGCTGCCCTGCACGCTTACACCTGCGGGAGCGGTTATCTTCCCATCACTTAATTCGATTCTTCCGGCTGAGTTTCCGCGCCATGCGGCCTCTGCTGCGCTCTCCAGTGTCTTCGCCGTCTGCAGGGCATCCTGCGCGCTTACCGCCTCGTTCTTTTTCTTCTCCGAGGCGTTCTCTGCCATCTTCTGCTGCGGAGTCGCGCCAAACCTGACCCCGTAGAGGACCAGGCCCGCCATTGCAGCGATCAGTGCGAGTATTAATATGATCTTGCCTGTTTTTTTCATAGCTTCTTCCTTACAGTTTTTCACGTTCTTCTTCAAAATTGGACACCATGATTCCCAGATTGCCGTTGCGGCGGCGGATCTCGTCGAGCATAGCCTTGGGAACGGTCTCCTCCTTCATGGCGATCCTGTAGGTCACATCGATGAGGCTGCCCATATTGGTGGTCTTGATCTTCTCGATGGAAGCCTTCACATCATATTTATCAAAAATATCTTCGAACAGACCGGTGTAATCGTACTCCTCCGGAATGGTGATGCGAAGCATTTTTTCGCCCTTATTCTCACCGAAGTGCAGCAAAGTCAGTGCCAGCACTGTGAGCGCGATCACCGCAAAGAAGATCACTGCAATGCCAAGATAGCCCATACCGCAGATCACGCCGAGAGTCATCACGGTAAAAACAGCGCTGATCTCGCGTCCGGTACCCGCAATACTTCTGAAGCGAACCAGCGTGAATCCGCCCGCAACCGCCACCGCAATACCCAGGTTGCCGTTGATCATCACGACCACCATGCTCATGGCGATGGGAAGAATGACCAGCGTCAGGGACAGTGATGAAGAGATACGGTGTCTGACCGAGAAAACAACGGCCGTCATAATGCCCAGGATCAGCGACCCGAGAAGGGTAATGCCGAGTCCTGTGAGTGTGATGGGGTTACTGAGAATACTGTTTAACATGTTTTTCCTCTCCTTGTACGTTATTATTCATAAAAAGTATTTGGTGCAATGTGTCTTGTATAGCAGGCTCCCACCTTGGAAAAAGGCGCCTGATAGATCTTAAGCCTGCTCATTTCCTCTGTCAGATATGAGGGAATCGCACCCACGGCCTTGATCTCCATCAGAACCTGTGTGTCATCCTCCATAATGGGTTCCATGCTCGCATCACTTGGGTGCTCGGGATCCGTCATGCGGTATCTAAGCTTCCTGTCGATGGTGACACGGAACTCGGGATCGTCCTTCCCCGCCATGGCATATCTTAAGTAAGTCAGATACACCCTGGGCGCCGGTCGATACCTTCTCACGAACTCCAGGATCTCCGCCTCGATCTGTGGGTCATTGCTCTTTATAGCTTCACCCCGAAGCAATCTTTTTGCCTGAGAAAAAGGCACCCTGATCCTTCTCTTGTAGCCGATTCCGTCAAGTTTTCGCTTGATCTCCACGAAGACCGGATCGTTCTCCTTCGGGATCCCGTAGCTTCTCACTCTTAACTTCTCCTTAAAAAACGGTCTCTCAATGGAGCGTCTGATCAGTGCGTAGTCCGGTGTGTCGTAGTAGATATTGCAAACAGTCACAAGCCCGTGCTCGTCCTTGGTAAGATACCTGTCAAGCGTAGGCTCAAGCGCTCTGTACTGCGCTTCGCTCATCCAGAATTTCTTCTCGATACGTTCAAACCGATAAGTTACTTTCGTGTTGTCGGAAGACATTTCTTTTCTCCTTCCTGCATTTGATAGTTCTATCCTACCCTTGTACATTAAACTCAACTTAAAAGACAACTTAAACTTTACTTAAAATTATTTTCCGCACAAAATCATGTCTTCCGGGCATAAAAAAACACCCCAAACGCTCTTTAAAAACATTTGGGGTGTCTGAGTTTCACTTCATTACAGCGGAAGCACTGCCGTGACAACAAATTCGCCGCCTTCTCCCGCAGAGGCCGAGATCTTGCCGCCGTGGGCATTTACGATGGCCCTTGCGATGGAAAGACCGATTCCGTGGCCTCCCGTCTCCGAATTTCTGGAGGCGTCCGCCCGGTAAAAACGGTCAAACATCCTCGACAGGTTCTCTCCTTCCACAGACGAAAGCGCTGTGTTTGAGACCGTCATCACAAGTTCCTTCCTGCGGGCGGAAGTCTTAAATAAGACTGTTCCTCCCTCGGGGGAATATTTCATGGCATTGTCCAAGAGGATCGATGCCAGCTGGCACACCGCATCAGGTGCGCCGTTCATGGTGATATTTTCCTCGATATCGATCTCGAAGTTCTTAATACCTGCCTGTGCGATGGCGCGGAAAGATCCCGCAGTCTCGGCCAAAAGGTCTGATACCGGAAACTCGATCTTTTTCAGGGAATCCTCCGCCTCCTCCATTTTGGAGAGGTACACAAGATCTCCCGTCAGAGCGCTCAGACGCTTCGTCTGGGTGCGGATGTCCGCAAAGCTCTCATGCTCTCCCAGGTCTGCCTCCAGAAGGTCCAGATTGGCGGAAATAATGGTGAGCGGGGTCTTGATCTCATGACCCGCGTCCGTGATAAAGCGCTTCTGCTTCTCATAACTCTCGGCGATGGGGCGCACGATCCTGCCTGCCGCAAACAGGAAGATCACAAAAACGATGACACAGCCGAGCAGTCCCACCGCCATGCTGGTCCACATGAAGGTGCGGAAGGAATCCAGTCTGCGTCCGCAGTCTAAGAACATGATCCTTGTCGTGTTCTCCTCCGGCTGCCTTAAGAATCTGAACTGTCCGATAAAACCGCGGTCCTTTGAAGCGGCCATGGCTTTTTTTACATAACTCTCCACCGTCTCGGACGATACGGTAACGATCCTTGAAAAATCAGACTCCCGCACCTCGCCGTCTGCTGTTACGACAGCGGTAAAAAATCTGGACTCATAGGGAACCTCCGGTGACATGCCCTTGGGCATAAACCTGCCGCCGTCCTTCCAGCGTCTGTCGGGCGTTCCTCCGTTCTTCCCGCTCCCCTGTCCGTCATCGTACAAACTGTCATCATAGTTTGGATCGACGTCTCTGAAGACCCCGTCCTTTATTTTGCTTTCTCTGATTCCATCGCCTGTAGGCTCACCGCCGCCGAACACAGCATCCGGCATTCCCGCATCCGCAGGACCGAAGTCAAAGGGGCCGTGGGGTCCGGACAACACCTCAAGTATAGTGTCCGTCTCCCGCACTACCGATGTGTAATTGATCAGATTCATACTTCCCACCAGAACGGTCATCAAAAGAAAGGTCGACACCGTAGCCAACAGTATGAATTTTTTCTTCAGTTTCTTAATCATTGACTTCCTCCAGAGAATAGCCGGCGTTGCGGGATGCCTTGATCTGCACATCTGCGTTGAGTGCAGTCAGTTTCTTGCGCAGATAGGAAATATACACCCATACCACATTGATCTCCGACTCGCTGTCGAAGCCCCATATCTTCTCCATAATGCGCTCCGAAGGGAAGACCTGACGGGGATTGCTTAAAAACAGCTCCATCATCTGGTATTCCTTGTTGGCAAGGCGGAAGCTTCCGGAGGGTGATGAGAGTTCATAGGTCCCGCGGTCCAAAGAAATATTGCCCATACGCAGCTTGTTGTCGGTCTCCTCCCTGCCTCTTGTCATGCTGCGGATCCTCGCAAGCAGTTCCCTGGTGTCAAAGGGCTTTGGCAGGTAATCGTTGGCACCACTGTCAAGACCAAGGACTCTGTCCTCGTTCTCCGCCTTGGCGGTCAGCATGAGAATGGGGAGTGTATCCCCCGCTTCACGCACTTTTTTCAGCACGGTGATACCGTCCATCTTCGGCATCATGATGTCTAACACCGCCGCATCATAATTGCCGCTCTGAAGATAATACAGTGCGTCCTCGCCGTTATAGACCGCATCCACGGAATAATTATTTTTCTCCAGGATCTTCACAAGCGCCCTGGAAAGCGCTTTTTCATCCTCTGCAAGCAGTAAACGCATGGTAATTCCATCCTTTTTCTCTAAATACGTTATCAGTTTACACAGCTTTCATTAAATGAACTTAAAAAACAGAGCAGCCCCTTTCGTGAACTGCTCATATCTGTCCTTATCAAAGATCTACATTGCCTTGTAACCAAGCTCCTTGAAGGTCACATATCCGCCGTCGGAAGCGCCGTTAGCGGAGGCATACATACCTACGGTACAGCCTACGAAGCCGCCTGCAACCTCGGTGGAAAGGTTGGATACGGGGATCTCGATCTCCATGTCGCCTGCGATGCCGTAAGCCTTTAAGCCCTTGACCTCGATGGCAAGATCCAGTGCCTTATTATCAAGCTTCATCTCCTCGATGCCCTTTGCGCCGAGGACCTTATCCTCGCCATTCTCGCAGAGGATCACCTTCACTTCACAGGCATCTGCTTCCACTCTCACATGGTACTTGTCGTTCTGCATAAGTGCCATGCCCGCGCACTCTCCTGCCTTCAGGGCGGAGGTGTCGGTCACTACCCATGAGCGGAAATAGTGATGCTGCTGTCTGATGCAGACATAGGAAGGGGATTTTTTCTCCTTGAGGGTAGCCTCGCCGAGCTTCAGTTCAATGCCTTCACCGGTAAATCTGTACATGTCATCCGCAGGATTTCTAAGCACCAGGAACTCATCGCCCAGCTGCTTCATTGCCGCGAAATCATAGCACTTGTCGGTTCCGGGAACAGTGGTCTTGAAACCGCTTCTTACGGTGTAGCTGTCGGGGTCCTTGCAGGGATCCCACTCGGGAAGATCGATCTCAACGGTAGGAGTCAGCATGCCCACGCCGGGATTGACTACGGGCCAGCCATCCTCCCAGATCATCTTGGCCATAAAGGTCTCACGACCCATGGTGGTGTAGCAATCCAAAGGACGAACGCCCAGGATCACCATGTACCACTCGCCCTTGGGAGTCTCGATGATATCTGCATGACCTACATACTGGATGGGGTATTTTTTGCCCAGATGTCTGTGGGTCAGAATAGGGTTCTTGGGGAAGTTTACATAGGGGCCCCAGATGTTCTCGCTGCGGCATACGGTCACAGCGTGATCGGGTCCGGTACCGCCCTCTGCGTTCATAATGTAGTAGAAGCCGTCCTTCTTGTAGAGATGAGGACCTTCGGGCCAGATAACGTTTCTCATGGCGCCGTTCCACACGTTCTTCCAGTCGCCAACGAACTTCATGGTCTCAAGGTCGAGCTCCCAGACGTAGATGTACCAGTCGCCGTTATACTTGGCACCGCCTACTGCCTCATGAGTTCCGATATAGTAGCACTTGCCGTCATCATCGAAAAACAGGCTGGGATCGATACCGTCAGCGCCCTCAAGATAATGAGGCTCGGACCAGGGTCCCTCGGGGTTGGTCGCAGTCACTACAAAGTTGCCGCCGTTGTCGATATTGGTGCATGCCACATAGAAGGTACCGTTGTGGTAGCGGATGGAAGGTGCGAACAGACCGCGGGAATGTCCGGCTCCCTCAAGGGGAAGCTGACTCTCGGTGGTCAGTACATTGCCGATCTGCTCCCAATGTGCCAGGTCTTTGCTGTGCATCAGGGAAAGACCGGGGAAATAAGCAAAAGTTGAATTGATGAGATAATAGTCTTCTCCCACCGCGCAGATGGAAGGATCCGGATAAAAACCGGGCATAATAGGGTTAGTTGCTGTTACCATTTTTTATTCTCCTACTACAAAATAGCTTTCCTGAGGTCCTAAGTAGGACTCCTTGAGATCCTTGTCTGCGGGATGGATGAGCACACGCTCAAGCACCATTCCTGCTTCCAGAGCACTGACGGTCAGAGTCTGAACACCCTTCTCAAAGGTGAACTTAGCAGGTGTCACGCGGATCTGATCCAGTGCGCCCCTGCACCAGTCCTTGTCTCTGGTGTCGCCTGCGCGGAACGCAGTGTCTACAAGAGTGAGCACCTTGGTCTCGCTGCCGTTTCCGACCTGTACACGTAAGGGTCTGCCTGCCACTACGGAGTTGGTGGGGGAGGTCCAGAGCTCTACGGTGTAGTCGCCGCTCTCGGGGATCACAAAGGAATAGGTGAGGGAAGGAGCGTCCTGTCCTTCCGCAAAATCAGCTGTGGAAGGCATTACCTTCATGCCGCAGCCGCTTCTGCCGTACTGATTCAGCTGAATGAAGCCGGCCTTGTCAGTATCATGCTTATCGGAATAATGGAATGCTTCCATTGCGATGTAATCTTTATTGCCGGTAAAGGTCATGGGTGCAAGACCTTCGGTTGCGGTCTTTTTACCCTTGATATCGATGGCAACTTTGGTGTCGCCGTCGTCCACCATCAGTCTTACGCACTCCTCCTCATCGGGAAGGTACTCTCTGTTGCAGCCGATGGTCAGATCCAGCAGGTCGTGTACCTCGCCCTTCATGGCAGGCACGCGAAGCCAGTTCGGAACGCCCTTGCCGCCCACAACTTCGATCTGATAGTGCAGGCTGTCCACGCCGTCGTTGGAAAGCTCGATGATCACTTCATCGGTACCCTCATAGAGGAAATCATCCACAAGGATGGACATGGGTGCGCCGTAGCGCTTTACTGCGATCTCGCTCTCATCCGCTCTGGAAACACTGAGTCTGGGCTCGGTGACGGGTTCCACATACATTCTGATGGGGTTCTTCCAGCCGAAATCGTTCCACTGGGTGAAGCCGATGTGCTTCTCAAGCTCCATGCCCTTCCACTTGCCGCCTTTGAACTTTGCGAACTCCTTGCAGAGTCTCTTGTCCTCTCTCAGGGCCCTGGTCACCATGATCGCGTACTCGTTGGCTGCCTTTCTGCCCTGTGCCGCATAGTGCGCGTTTTTGCCGGCGCACAGCTGCATGCGCAGCAGATTCATGCTGATCTTGGCAGGATAGTAAAGCATGCTGTAGTAAGCGTCCTTCTCCTTGCCCTCAAGCACCTTGTAGAGTGCCTCATTCTTCTCGTCGATGGAGTCTGCCAGAGCCAGCATTCTGTCGGTCTCGTTGAAGTGGCAGGGATGATAGATGCCTGCGTGCAGTGCCTCGGGTCTTCTCATGGCATTGACATTTACAAAATCAACATGGAGGTTGGCTGCTGCCTCGCAGAAGCTTTCGGACTGGTTGGGGAAGGTCATTCTTGCCCATTCCTTCATGTAGGTCTCCCAGCTGTTTACTGCGCTTGTGCCCCATTTTTCAAAATCATAGGCCATAGCGAGGAAGTAGCCCAAGTCTACCTCATGGCCCTTCAGATCGCCCACATTGACTACCCAGACATCCTTGATGCCGTAGTCGTAAGCCTGAGTCATCTGCTCCCAGGTCAGCGCCATGGTAACGGAAGGCATCCACTCGAAGGACACGGGACCGCCGTGATAATCGAAGTGGTAGTACATGCCAAAACCGCCCTTGTGCGCGCGCATCTCCTCGGTGGGCAGGGTTCTCATATGTCCGAAATTATCCTCACAGAGCATGAAGATCACGTTCTCCAGCTCGTCCCACTCCTTTAAACCGGGGGTGTTCTCGTCGCCGTAGAAGTAAGCCTCTACCTCCTTGTACAGCGCAAGGATCTGGGGAACACTGTCCACATCGGGATTCACGTGCTCTCTGATCAGGGAACGCTGCTTTAAGATAATGTCTTTTAACAGTTCAATATTGTCCTTTAAGGTC
>JAZULD010000052.1:0-3772 GCA_045643625.1 Acetatifactor sp.
GTCGCAGTAGGTGCAGGAGTCGCAGTAGGTGCAGGAGTCGCGGTGGGCGCGGGTGCGTCCAGGTCCAGGAGATAGCTCTGGGTTCCGATCTTGTACTGCAGGATACCGTTCTCTGCGTCTGTTACGGAGAGGGTTCCCTTGCCCTTGCCGTCAACAACAACTTCCATATCATCGCCTTCGGCGGTAGCACTCATAATACAGTTGGTCTTGGTATCAACGTAATACCACTTGCCGTCTTCATAAGCCATTTCGCTTACGATATCGTGTACGAACCAGTCGGTGTAAGCGGTGGAGGTGGACTTGGCGGTGGGATCATCCTCGATGGTCCAGCAGTAATCGCCGTGAGTATCGGAAGCGGGTGCTGCGAACTCATCGTCATTGCGGAGCAGGTACTTATGAGCGGTGACGCCGCTCTTGGTGCTTCTGGTATCATCCCAGGTGGGATCCACATGGTACCACTGACCGTCTAACTTGACATATAACCAGCCGTGGTTCATGGTTACTTTCTGTTTTACATAGGAAGATTCGATTCCGACATCGCTTAAGAGAAGCTTCAGAGTCTTGGCATAGCCCATGCAGACTGCCTTGCCCTGTGCGAGAACGCCGCTGACACCGAAGATGTGATTGCTGCTGGAGCTGCTGTCATAAACAGTTCTCTTGACGATCTCATCGTGGAAATAGATCAGCTTATCCAGATCGCTCATGCCGGGCTCAAGACCTGCCATGATATCATTATAGGATGCCATGATCTTGGGATAGAGTTCCAACGCGTCGGAGTTCATATTTTTAAAATAGAAATCATACGCATAGCCGCTGCCGGTTCTGTAGCTCATCTGCAGATTGTAATCGTAGGCTGCGCGGATGTATTTATATTCGGGATCGGTCTCCAGTCCGTAAAACAGATCGAGGAGCTCTTCCTTGGTAAGCTTCAGGGAATAAATGTTGACATTCGTAGTGCCGTCGTTGTTGGCGAGCAGCTCACCCATATAAGCTCTTACCTTATTAAGGTTAGAGGCAGATGCCGCCCGGGCATCCATGGGCACAGATTGGAAAATGAGAAGAAGGGCGATAGAGAAGGCTATCGTCCGAATGATGTGTGAAAATGATCTTGCGGGCTTCATATTGCTAGTCCTCCTGACAATTTTTTGAGCAAACTCATAAAGCCTTATATTCTGTAAGAGGCGCTAGTAATACACTATGATCGGCAACCGGCTGCCATTAGCTGTTAAGCCGTAGGCCCTGTGGCTTTGCGTCCTTATCTTTCGACAAGTTTGCCCTGTTCAATTGCCTTTATATTATATTAAAATAAGGAAAAAGCCTTGTCAATTTGAAAATCCGCCTTTTTTTTGGGATAATTTGCAGTTGTGTCATCTTGACAGTCAATGTGCGAATTTGTATGCTAATATTAGACAATTGTCATGGAGTCAGACTCAATGACAGTTTAGAAAAAACGCAAACAGTAATCGTCGACAGCGTGAGAAATGACGAGAAAGGGATCAAAATATGAAGATTACAATCGTAAACAAGCCCCAGGTTACAGATCTGGCAGGCGAAAAGGTAATGGTTGATTTCAATTCTGGTAAGTATTTCCTGTTAAAGGGTACTGCAAATGATATCTGGGACGCTATGGAAGACGGCGTTACTTCCGATGAGATCGTTGCGAAGCTTCTTGAGGAGTACGACGTTGAAGAGGAAGTATGCCGCACTGAGGTAGAGAGCCTTCTTCGCAAGATGGAAGAGTATCGTTTCATCAAGCTGACAGATTAATACAGGATAAGGAGTGAAGGAACTATGGCTTCACCGATCAATTTTTTGAGGTATAATCCGCGCAGACGCATGACCCTTGCGATCTATGCGTACACTGCGTTTTACCGTTTCACGATCCTCTTTATTCCCTCCAAGATCCAGCAGAAGTACTGGGGCAGGAGCGGAGAGGAATCTCCCATGGAGGAGACGAAGGAGCATTATGATTATTGTGCCCTTGTCTCAAAACATGTAAACCGTGTCTCCAACAAGACCGAGTGGGAGAGCAAGTGCCTGGTAAGAGCACTGACAGCGCGCAGACTTCTTATGCGCAAAAATATTACCTGCACCCTGTATCTGGGCGTTGGTAAGAATGAGAAGGGCGAGATGGTTGCTCACGCATGGCTCAGAAGCGGACAGGCTTATGTGACAGGCGGCAATGGCAAGGATTACGCCACTGTGGCGAAGTACGCCAATTAATCACAAAGGAACGGGTAACAGCCCTTTACAGGAACAACGGCCCTAAAAAGTCGTTGTTTTTGAAATTTTGCAAGGAAGGTAATAGTTATGAAAATAGCAGTAGCAGGAACCGGTTATGTGGGACTGTCCATCGCAGTTTTGCTGGCACAGCACAACGAGGTCAAGGCTGTTGATATCATCCCCGAGAAGGTTGATATGATCAACGCCCGCAAGTCCCCCATTCAGGACGAATATATTGAGAAGTATCTGGCTGAGAAGGAGCTTGACCTTGTGGCGACATTGGACGGCGCAAGTGCTTATAAGGATGCTGATTTTGTTGTGATCGCAGCTCCCACCAATTACGACAGCCACAAGAATTTCTTCGATACCTCAGCAGTTGAGGCAGTGATCAAGCTGGTCATGGAAGTGAACCCCAATGCCATCATGGTCATCAAGTCCACCATCCCCGTAGGCTACACCGCTTATGTAAGAGAGAAGACGGGCAGCGAGAATATCATCTTCAGCCCCGAGTTCCTTCGTGAGGCGAGAGCGCTGTACGACAATCTCTATCCTTCCCGTATCATTGTAGGTACCGATCTTGCGGATGAGAGACTGGTAGGCGTTGCCAATACCTTCGCAGGTCTCTTACAGCAGGGCGCTATCAAGGAGAATATCGATACCCTGATCATGGGTTATACCGAGGCGGAGGCAGTTAAGCTGTTCGCCAACACCTATCTGGCACTGCGCGTGTCCTACTTTAATGAGCTGGATACCTACGCTGAAATGAAGGGTCTTGATACCGGCTCCATCATCAAGGGCGTTTGCTTAGATCCCAGAATCGGTGATTTTTACAACAATCCTTCCTTCGGCTACGGCGGTTACTGCCTGCCCAAGGATACCAAGCAGCTGCTTGCCAACTACGACCAGGTTCCTCAGAACATGATCGAGGCGATCGTTGAGTCCAACCGCACCCGTAAGGATTTCATCGCGGACCGCGTGCTGGGTATGGCCGGTGCCTACATCGGCAGCAGTGCTTATGATGTTGCCAAGGAAAAAGAGGTCGTGATCGGCGTATATCGTCTGACCATGAAGAGCAATTCCGACAACTTCCGCCAGAGCTCCATTCAGGGCGTTATGAAGAGAGTAAAGGCTAAGGGTGCTACCGTAGTGATCTACGAGCCTACCCTGGAGGACGGCACCACCTTCTTCGGCAGCAAGATCGTTAACGACCTGGAGACCTTCAAGTCCACCTGTGATGCGATCATTGCAAACCGTTATGACTCCTGTCTGGACGATGTTCAGGACAAGGTCTACACCAGAGACATTTTTAAGAGAGACTAAGAGGATTATTTATGTACAGATACACCCTGTTCGGCATGAATGTCGAGTCAGATCTGGAATTTACCTATCTGGTTCCCGCCACAGAGGAACTTGAGAAAACGATCTATATCCGCGAAGAAGCCTGCCCTGAGAAATTCAGAGATATGGAGAAGACTTTCGGCGGCTTCGGTGAACCTGAGAGCTGGCTTCAGAATTCCCAGTTATATCTTTATATTACAAACGGTGATAC
>JAZULD010000053.1:0-17346 GCA_045643625.1 Acetatifactor sp.
GCGGTCTTACCGGTACCGGTCTGAGCCTGTCCGATGATGTCGACACCCTCAAGCAGCGCGGGGATCGCCTGCTCCTGAATGGGGGTCAGCTGTGTAAAGCCCATGTCCCTGATCGCACGCACGATGCGTGGATCCAGAAGCGGTTCGATGGACTCTACGGTATTATCTTCCAATACGTCGTGATCCTGAAGCTTAAGGTCATCCTGTAAAATAAATTCTTCCATTTTACTCCTCTGAGAGATCTCTGTAAAAGAAGGTCTCTCTTACTTAAAAAACAAGAGCTTCGCAATGCGAAACTCTCTCATACTACTACTATGAAACAGTCAGCCGATTCGGCGAAGATATCGGCAAAGAAAAAACTCTTGATTACTCAAGAGTTTTCAATAGCGAGAGGGGGATTCGAACCCTCGACACTGCGGGTATGAACCGCATGCTCTAGCCAACTGAGCTATCTCCGCTTCTATTAACCGACTTTCGTCGGGGAGTGGAACCTATAGGGCTCGAACCTATGACCCTCTGCTTGTAAGGCAGATGCTCTCCCAGCTGAGCTAAGATTCCATTCAGTCGGTCGCTTTCGCAACCGACTTTGTAAGTATACACTCTGGATTTTCTTTTGTCAACAGAAATTATTCTTTTTTACAAGGGATTTTTCAGGGAATCCCCCGCGGACGAATTACATTCTGTCGGGAGCCTCGAAGCCGAGCACGTCGATGCAGGTCTCAAGGACTTCCTTAGTGAGAAGCAACAGGCCGATCCAGCGAAGCTTCTTCTCTTCGCTCTCCTCGGAGAGGATCTTGGTCTCGTGGTAGAAACGATTGAATGCGTTGGCGAGATCGTAGATGTATGCGCAGACCTTGTGAGGCGCGATCTCCTCGCATGCGCTCTGCATCATTGCATTGAACTGAGCCAGCTGCATTACCAGTGCCTTCTCCACATCGCTGTCTGCGACACCGATCATTGCCTTCTCGATGTCACCGCCCTGCTCCTTGAACTTGCCGAGGATGGACTTGATACGAACGATGGTGTAGAGGATGTAGGGACCGGTGTCTCCCTCGAAGGAGGTGAAGCGGTCGATATCAAACACATAGTCCTTGGAAGCCTGGTTGGAGAGGTCGCCGTACTTCAGTGCGGAAACTGCAACCAGCTCTGCTACCTGCTTAGCCTCTTCCTCGGGCATATCGCGGCCCTCGAGGATCTTGCGGTACATCTCTTCCTTAGTCTCGCTGATCAGGTTCTCAAGACGCATAACGCCGCCGTCTCTGGTCTTGAAGGGCTTGCCGTCCTTACCGTTCATGGTACCGAAACCGATCCACTTTAAGGAGGTCTCATCGGTGACCAGCTTGGTCTTTCTTGCGCAGCGGAATACCTGGTCAAAATACAGGTCCTGACGCTTGTCGGTCAGGTAGATGATCTCATCGGGATGATAGAGCTCCATGCGCTCCTCGATGGTAGCAAGGTCGGTGGTGTTGTACAGGGATGCGCCGTCGCTCTTTAAGATCATGCAGGGAGGAACTTCCTTGGTGTCGGTCTCCTCCTTAACATCAACGACAAGTGCGCCGTTGCTCAGATATGCATAGCCGCCGTCCTTCATATACTGAACCATGGCAGGGATACGGTCGTGAACATCACTCTCGCCCTTCCACAGGTCAAAGCTTACATTTAAGCTGCCGTAGTTCTTCTTCAGGTCTGCAACAGATACTGCAAGGATGTGCTTCCAGAGAGCTCTGTAGCCTCTCTGACCGCTCTGCAGCTTGAAGGTTGCCTCCATCGCCTGCGCCTTGTACTCGGGATCTTCCTTGCTCTTGGCGCTTGCCTTGGGATAGATCTCCTCCAGCTCGGAGATGGTGAAGGGTGCCTCTTCAGGGTACTCGCCCTCATAAGAATCATCAAAATAAACCAGCTCGGGCTGTCTCTCGCGGACACCGGTGATCACCAGACCCATCTGCAGACCCCAGTCGCCGAGATGTACATCGCCGATGACATCATGTCCGGAATAACGGTAGATGCGCTTGATGCTCTCGCCGATAACAGCGGAGCGGATGTGGCCGACATGCAGGGGCTTTGCAACATTTGCTCCGCCGTAGTCGATCACTACCTTCTTGGGCTGTGCGGGCATCTCAAGACCAAACTTCTCCTCAGTCTTCATACCCTTCAGATATTCTGCAAGGAAGGTGTTGTTAAGCTTCAGATTCAGAAAGCCTGGCGCAACTGCGATCGCCTCGGAGAACACCTTGCTCTCAGCCAGTTTTGCAGCAACATCCTGCGCGATCATAATAGGAGCCTTGTGATACTTCTTGGCACCTGCCATGGCGCCGTTGCACTGATATTCGCACAGGTCGGGGCGGTTGGACAGTGTTACTCTACCCAGTTCCCTCTCGTAACCCGCATCTTCAAATGCCTGCTGCATCTCATCCGAAAGCAGTTCCAAAAGCTTCTTCATATGTTAACCATTCCTTTCTTTCAAACAAATTACAAGTAACTATACCCCATTTTCGGCGTTGCCGCAAGAATTTTTTTCGGCGGCAGCTGCTTTCTGTCTTTCGCGCTCCGCTTTGGAAAAAGAGCACCCGCAGAAATCCTGTCTATAGAGGTCATATATCGCCGAAAGCTCCACGCTTCTCGCGTAGCCGCCTTTTTTCTTAAAATCGGAGGGGAGCCATTTGACTCCGTACTCTGCCGCGCGCGCCTCTCCAAGCTCGTTTAACTTAGGTGCATTCTTCAGGGGACTGATGGTCAGTGTGGTGGCGCAGTACTCGTAGCCGCCCTCCGCCGCAAGCCTTGCGGTCTCCTTAAGGCGCAGGTCATAGCAGATAAAACATCTCTCGCCTCCCTCGGGGCAGTCTTCATAGCCCTTCACTGCGCTGTAAAAACAGGCCGGCTCATAGTCGCCCTCCACGATCCCAATGGGTCTGTATGGGCTTCCCGCCGCTTCCGCCTCTGCGTTGTAGGTCTCGATCAGACGCTTCTGCTCCGCAACGCGCTTGCGGTACTCAGGGTCGGAGGAGATGTTCGGATTATAATAAAAAACCGTGATCGTAAAATACTGTCTCAGATATTCAAGGACATAACTGCTGCAGGGCGCGCAGCAGCTGTGCAGAAACAGGCTCGGAAAGTTTCCTGCGTTCTTCTCTATGATCTTATCCAGTTCTCTCTGATAATTTCGCATGTTCATGTACAATACTCTCCTGCCTGTCCATTATAGCGCGCCGAACGACTTGTTTCAACCTGCCAGGTGTTCTTACGCCCGCGAAATATCTGCTCGTGCGAGCACGTCTATGCTTCGCGGGCTTTTGCGAGTAGGAGGGGATTCTCTCCCTCCTACTCGGCGATGCAAACCACACACCTCGCATTTCTGCTCGGTGTTCTTACGCCCGCGAAATATCTGCTCGAGCCAGCACGTCTATGCTTCGCGGGCTTTTGCGAGTAGGAGGGGATTCTCTCCCTCCTACTCGGCGATGCAAACCGCACACCTCGCATTTCTGCTCGGTGTTCTTACGCCCGCGAAATATCTGCTCGAGCTAGCTCGGCATCTGCTTCGCGGGCTTTTGCATCAGAAAAGCCCCGTGGAATTACTTTCACGGGGCCTTCGATCCACTTATTTTTCAGTGATTAAGCTGCCTGTGCATTGCGCTTCTTCATTACGAAGAGAGCTGCAAGGATCAGGATGATACCAACGGGCCAGCATACCCATACGCTCTTAGCAAAGCCTGCGATGATGTAGGTGATGAAGGAGATCACTGCTACGAACATTGCATAAGGAAGCTGAGTGGAAACGTGGTTCACGTGGTCACACTCTGCACCTGCACTTGCCATAATGGTGGTATCGGAGATAGGTGAGCAGTGGTCACCACATACAGCACCTGCCATACATGCGGAGATCGCGATGATCATCAGGGTGTAATCGGTGGAGCTGAATGCATCTACTACGATGGGAATCAGAATACCGAAAGTACCCCAGCTGGTACCGGTTGCGAATGCCAGTGCTACTGCTACTACGAAGATGATAGCGGGAAGGAATGCTACCAGACCTGCTGCACTCTGAGTCATAAGACCTGCAACATATTCCTTAGCACCGAGGCTGTCGGTCATACCCTTTAAGGTCCATGCAAGAGTCAGGATCAGGATCGCGGGAACCATTGCCTTGAAGCCTTCAGGCAGGCATGCCATGCACTCCTTTAAGTTCATGATTCTTCTGCACATATAGTAGATGATGGTGATAACCAGTGCGAAGAAGCTGCCTAACATCAGACCAACGGAAGCGTCGGAACCGGAGAATGCCTCAACAAAGCCAACGCCCTCAAAGAAGCCGCCGGTGTAGATCATACCAACTACGCAGGAAGCGATCAGAGCAACGATGGGAACTACAAGGTCGATAACCTTACCGTTCTGCTCTTCCTTAGCCTCGATCTCATCGACCTTAGCTGCAAGAGTTGCCATTGCATCCTCTTTTGCCTTCATGGGACCGAACTCAACCTTCATGATGATAGCTGCGATCATGAAGAACAGAGTGAACAGAGCGTAGAAGTTGTAAGGGATAGCCTTTAAGAACAGAAGGAATCCATCCTCGCCCTCAACGAAACCGGTAACTGCTGCTGCCCAGGAAGAAATGGGAGCAATGATACATACGGGAGCTGCGGTAGCATCGATAAGGAATGCCAGCTTCTCTCTGGAGATCTTGTGCTTGTCTGCTACGGGACGCATTACACTACCTACGGTAAGGCAGTTGAAATAGTCGTCAACGAAGATCAGGATACCAAGTAAAACAGTTGCTAACTGAGCGCCTGCCTTAGTCTTGATCTTCTCACCTGCAAAACGTCCGAAAGCTGCGGAACCGCCGGACTTGTTCATCAGGCATACCATGGTTCCCAGAATTACCAGGAAGATCAGAATACCTACATTCCAGGGATCGGCGAGTGCGCCAACCATACCATCCTGGAAGATATGAACGACAGTACCCTCAAAGCCGAATCCTGAGTAGAACAGACCGCCTACCAGAATACCGATGAAAAGGGAACTGTAAACTTCTTTGGTAACCAGCGCAAGAATGATTGCTACAAGCGGAGGAACCAAAGCCCAAAATGTTGCATACATAAGTTTGTACCCTTCGACTGCCGCGTCGCGACAATCGCCCTCTCATAAAAAATTTATGTTGATATTTTATCACGCTGTCGTGAAAAATTCTACAAAAAAAAGCGGGAAAAACGTCATATTATGCGTTTTTCCCGCCTTAAAATTCATTTTATTCCGGTTTTACTTAAAATATGCAACGCCGGACTCAAAGATCTTCATATCCTGCTCGCCGTAGATATTCACTGCGACTGCGGTGCCTCTTCTCTCGGAGTGAGCCATCTTACCGAAGCAGCGGCCGTCGGGAGAGGTGATACCCTCGATCGCACAGTAGGAACCGTTGATGTTGTACTCCTCATCCATGCTTACATTGCCGTCGGGATCCGCATACTGGGTAGCGACCTGACCGTTTGCAAAAAGCTTGTCGATCCACTCCCTGGGAGCTACGAAGCGTCCCTCACCGTGGGAAGCGGGATTGACATAGGTCTGACCGAGCTCAGCACCCATAAGCCAGGGAGACTTGTTGGAAACGACCTTGATGTAAGCCATCTTGGAGATGTGGCGATTGATGGTGTTGAAGGTCAGAGTAGGTGAATCCACGCTCTGTCCGCAAACCTCACCGTAGGGAACCAGACCTAACTTGATGAGTGCCTGGAAGCCGTTGCAGATACCAAGTGCCAGACCGTCGCGCTCGTTTAAGAGTCTCCAAACAGCCTCTTTCATCTTGGCGTTCTGGAAAGCGGTAGCAAAGAACTTCGCGGAACCGTCGGGCTCATCACCTGCGGAGAAGCCGCCGGGGAACATGATGATCTGTGCCTTGTCGATAGCCTTCTCGAAGACTGCCACGGAATCGCGGATGTCCTCAGCGCTTAAGTTGCGGAATACAACGGTCTCAACGTTGGCACCTGCGCGCTCGAAAGCCTTCGCGGTGTCGTACTCACAGTTGGTACCGGGGAATACAGGGATAAATACATTGGGCTTGGCGATCTTGTTCTTGCAGACATAGATGCTGTCGGCCTTATACAGGTCGCTTGCAACAGGCTCGCAGCCCTTTACAGCCTTGGTAGGGAATACCTTCTCAAGCTTGGAGGTCCAGGAAGCAAGTGCCTCGTCCATGGTGATCTTCACATCGCCGTATACGAACTCGGGAGCCTCTGAAACGGTACCGATCACGGTGTACTCCATCTCGCGGTCCTCAAGCTCTGCGATTCTGTCAGCGGGCATCTCGACTACGATACCGCCCAGGCAGTTGCCGAAGAGGTCCTCTGCGGTAAGCTCGGGATCCACACATACACCCAGCTTGTTGCCGAATGCCATCTTGGAAAGTGCTGCAGCAACACCCTTTGCATCCAGCGCGTAAGCGGATACGATGTCGCCGTTTAAGATCATCTCGTAAATTGCCTCGTACAGATCCTCGACCTCAGCATACATGGGGATGTCGAACTCGTCCTTGGCGATCTCGAAGCAAACCAGCTTGTTGCCGGCCTTCTTCAGCTCGGGAGTGATGATGTCGCCGTGCTTTGCGATATCCACTGCGAAGGATACCAGAGTGGGGGGAACATCGATCTCATTGAAGGTACCGGACATGGAGTCCTTACCGCCGATGGAGGGAAGTCCGAAGCCGATCTGTGCGTCGTATGCACCCAGCAGTGCTGCGAAAGGCTGGCTCCAACGGGAAGGATCGGAGGTCATTCTGCGGAAATACTCCTGGAAGGTGAAGCGGATCTTGCGGAAGTCGCCGCCGGAGGCAACGATCTTGGCCATGGATTCCACTACAGCGTAAATTGCGCCGTGATAAGGACTCCAGGAGGAAAGGTAGGGATCGAAACCGTAGCTCATCATGGTCACGGTATCGGTCTTGCCCTTCAGCACGGGAAGCTTGGCGATCATGGACTGGGTCTCGGTCAGCTGGTACTTACCGCCGTAAGGCATATATACGCTGCCTGCGCCGATGGAGGAGTCGAACATCCCCACCAGACCCTTCTGTGAGCAGACATTCAAGTCATTCAGCATGGTGAGCCATGCGCCCTTTACATCGCCCTGCTCAAGGGACTCTTCTACACTCTTAAGAGCATAGCGGTCAAAATAATTATCGTCCTCCTCGGGGATATCCACCTTAACGGTTGTCTCCTGATGAGCGCCGTTGGTGTCTAAGAAGGCACGCTTTAAGTTAACGATGGTCTTGCCCCTCCAGTTGAGTACCAGACGGGGATCCTCGGTAACAACAGCTACGGGAACCGCCTCTAAGTTCTCCTCGGAAGCATAGCCCAGGAATGCGTCAACATCGGAAGGATCCACAACAACTGCCATTCTCTCCTGGGACTCGGAGATCGCAAGCTCGGTTCCATCAAGGCCCGCATACTTCTTGGGTACCTTGTCAAGATCCACGGTCAGACCGTCTGCAAGCTCACCGATGGCAACGGAAACACCGCCCGCACCGAAGTCGTTGCACTTCTTGATCAGAATGCTGACTTCCTCTCTGCGGAACAGTCTCTGGATCTTACGCTCGGTGGGAGCGTTACCCTTCTGAACCTCGGCACCGCAGGTCTCGATGGAAGCCTCGGTGTGTACCTTGGAGGATCCGGTTGCGCCGCCGCAGCCGTCACGACCGGTACGACCGCCCAGCAGAATGATCACATCGCCGGGATCGGAGGTCTCGCGGATAACATTTTTACGGGGAGCAGCGCCCATAACGGCACCGATCTCCATTCTCTTTGCCACATAGTTGGGATGATAGATCTCCTTGACAAAACCGGTCGCAAGTCCGATCTGGGTGCCGTAGGAGGAGTAACCGACTGCAGCGCCGCGGACCAGCTTCTTCTGGGAGAGCTTACCCTTTAAGGTCTCGGATACGGGAACGGTGGGATCTGCCGCACCGGTCACGCGCATTGCCTGATATACATAACCTCTGCCGGAGAGGGGATCTCTGATAGCTCCGCCAAGACAGGTAGCGGCACCACCGAAGGGCTCGATCTCGGTAGGATGGTTGTGAGTTTCGTTCTTGAAGAAGTCCAGCCACTCCTCGGTCTCCTTGTGATCGCCGTAATCCATCTCAACGGGTACGACTACGGAACATGCGTTGATCTCGTCGGAGACCTCCATGTCATCCAGCTTGCCGTCCTTCTTAAGCTTTCTCATTGCCATGAGAGCCAGGTCCATCAGGCATACGAACTTGTCGTCTCTGCCTGCGAAGATCTCCTCTCTGGTGTCTAAGTAGCTCTGATAAGTGGTCTCGATGGGGGAACGATAATATCCGTCGCCGAACTCCACGTCGGTCAGCTCGGTGGAGAAGGTGGTGTGACGGCAGTGATCGGACCAATAGGTATCCAGCACGCGGATCTCCGTCATGGAAGGATCTCTCTTCTCATCGTCTCTGAAATAATTCTGAATGTGCAGGAAATCCTTGAAGGTCATTGCAAGACCCAGGGAATCATAGAGCTTTCGAAGCTCTGTCTCGGGCATTGCGGAAAAGCCGTCAAAGATCGCCACGTCTGCGGGATCGTCAAATACAGTCACCAGGGTATCGGGCTTCTCAAGTCCGGTCTCTCTGGAATCTACGGGGTTGATGCAGTATGCCTTGATTCTGGCAAACTCATCCTCGGTGATATCGCCCACAAGCAGATAGGTAACTGCTGTTCTGATGATGGGCTCTTCGTTCTCGTTTAAAAATCTCACGCACTGTACTGCGGAGTCTGCACGCTGGTCGAACTGTCCGGGAAGGAATTCCACGGAGAAGATCTTGCCGTTTGGCTCTTCGGGCAGGTCCTCATAATACAGGTCATCTACAGGGGGCTCGGAAAAAACAGTCCTGCAGGCTGCGGAGAAGATCTCGTCGGAAATATTCTCCACGTCGTAACGGATAAAGATCCTTACTTTGTCAATATTGATACCAAGATAATTCTTCAGCTCTTCGTGCAGCTCTTTGGCCTTTACAGCGAAGGCTTCTTTTTTCTCTACATAGATACGTCTTACGTTTCCCATGTGACTCCTTCCGGTTGTAACTCTCTGTCAGAGATTCTTACATACTGATACATGAAACATCATACAATGAAACGATATCGGCAAACAATAGCACAATACAACAAAATTCCGAAGAAAAACCTCTATTTTTTGGCAGATAGATTATGCGTTTTCCGTAGTCTGAACGCCGCGGCGTCTTAAGATGAAAAATGCTGCCGCGCAGACTGCCGCGCCGATCGCCATGGCGATCACAGCTCCCAAGATCGACTCGGGGATGGGTGCTAAGATCAGCGCCATGATGGAGGTGCCCAGGACATTGACCACAAGATGTGCCAGCATGGAGGGATAGAGGCTGTCAAAACGTCTTACCAGCCAGCCGAGACCCAGACCCAGCATGAAGGCGTAGGTGCCCTGGATAATGTTGGCGTGCATGATGCCGAAGCACAGCGCCTGCAGTGCGTTGGCGATCCAGAATGCCAGCTCCTTATTCTTCATGCCGCTTGTCACCTTCTGCATGTAGTGAAGAATGATGCCTCTGCAGAGAAGTTCCTCGCCGATGGGTGCCAGTATGATCGCGGAGAAGATCACCAGTCCGGAGTTGCCGATCTGGTTCATCAGGTCCGCATATGCCTCGAAGCTGTTGGGCACGAGGAAGGACAGTAAGAGCGCGATGCCCTCTGCCAGTGCGCTTAAGCCGAAGCCCATGACTGCCACGCCTGCGATGCCCCTGCCGCCCATGATCTTAAAGGGATTGCCGAATTTTTTGCGGACACAGCCGTAGTAGAACCACAGGCCGTACACGGGGATAGAGAGAATGTGATAGCCCATGACACCTGCGGTGCTCAGCTTGATCATCAGGTCCGAATTCATGGTAGCCTCCGCCAGCACCTCAGGGTTCGAAACGCCTGACATGGACAGCACAAACTGCTGAAAGAACATGCCGGGCATCACTGCGATAAAGCCCATGATCACCTGTAACAGAAGGCTGGATACCAGGGCAACGACCGCCAGGGAGAACCAGCCTGTTTTTTTCCAAAATGTACGCATAATGATTTACCTATTTCCTTTCTGAAACGGTCACAAAAAAATCGATAATATTTTATCATAAATTCCTTTTTTCGGGAAGTGCGGGGCTTAAAATTTTCTCCCGCAAAGAGCCCACGCAAGGCCTGTCGCCACGTTGACAAAACACCTGCAAAAAGCTAAAATCATATATGTAAACCTGCCGCAAAAACGGCACGATATATGTTTCCCGCATACCCGGAAACGGAAAGGACAACACACAAAAAATGAACACAACTGTATTTGACAGCTACCTGCAGCATGTACATGACACCGCCGAGACCAACCCCCAGCTGGCTGCTTCCGTCCGGAATTTCCACGCCGTTTACTACGAAGTTGTAAAACTGGAGCTTAAGAAGAGAGGTCTTCCCGCCAAGGATTTTTCCTATGACTCCCTGAAGATCTCCATCGACCGCATCAACTCCCGTCTGGACATGGGCGATTTCATCTGCCCCGGCTTCGTACGCATTATGCATGAGTACCGCGACATGATCCCCGCGGAGGTTGCAGCCGAGATCGAAGAGACTCTCGTAGGCTTCCGCTACTGGCTCGACGAGCCCGGCGAGATCAATGCCTGCTATTTTACCGAGAATCATCAGCCTCTGTACCACAGTGCGGAGTACCTGGTAGGTTCCCTGTTCCCCGACCGCGTATTCCCCTCCAACAATCAGACAGGTGCATGGCACAAAGAGCACGCACGTCACTGCCTGCTTCGCTGGATGCGCTGGCGTAAAAACTTCGGTTTCTCCGAGTGGTGCACCAACTACTACTGCGAAGATATGATCTCCATGTTAGGTCTTGTCAACTATGCAGAAGAAGATGATATCCGCGACGGCGCCAAGGAGATCCTTGACATGCTGTTCGTTGAGATCGCACTCAACACCTACCGCGGCAACTGGATCGGTTCTCACGGCAGAACCTACACCAGATACTTGACCGACTGCCGTTTCGACTCCATCGCACCCATCTGTAAGATGTACTGGGGCGAGGGCAGCTACGACGGTCCCATCGCCGACTGTGCGATCATGATGGCTGTTTACAATTATCAGTGTCCCGAGGAGGCAGTGAAGATCGCTACCGACAAGAGAGACGTTATGATCAACAAGGAGCGCATGAGCCTTGACACCGCAGAGACCAAGTTCTACGGCGTAGATCCCGCAGACTTCGACAACATCATGTTCTTCTGGGGCAACCAGACCTACGATGCAAGAGAAGTCATCGAGAATTCCACCAAGGTAATGATCCCCTCCAACTGGATGAACGAGCGTATCAACGCTTACTATGAGAAGTACAAGCTGTGCGACGCAGCCGGCATCCCCTGCGATCCCGATCCCGACTTCACCGCTCTGACCCAGGTCGACCTGTACACCTACCGCACCCCCGATTACGCACTGAGCACCGCTCAGGACTTCCGTAAGGGCAAGCAGGGCTATCAGCAGATGCCCTGGGGCGCTCACTTAAACGGCAACGCAGTTGTATTCACCAACCATCCCGGTTCCATGGACTTCGTAGATCGTCCCAACCTGATGGCCGGCAACTGGTACCTGCCTAAATGTGTTCAGCATGAGAACGTAGTCATCAGCATCTACCGCGTTCCCGCTGACTGCATCCGTATGCTTGAGACCCACGCATACTTCCCTCAGCACGAGTTCGACGAAGTCGTTATGGAGAACGGCTGGGTATTCGGACGCAAGGACAACGGTTACGTTGCCCTGAAGTCTCTCCTGCCCGCACGCTTCCAGGCTCCCGATCCCAGATTATACCAGGCTGTTTACGGCGATGACTGGGAGCAGTACGCAGCTAAGGCTAAGCCTTACTTCTACCATGCAAACGGCCATGCAAACGTATGGATCACCGAGATGGGCAGCAAGGCTCAGAACGGTTCCTTCGAAGAGTTCATGAAGCCCTTCCTTGAAGGCGAGCTTCTCACCGGCGATACCTTCCATGCAACCTACAACTCTCCTTCCCAGGGCGTTATGACCCTCGGCTGGAACGAAGGCCTCACCGTTAAGGGCGAGCCCATTCAGATCCGCAACTACAAGCGTTACGACAATCCTTACAAGCAGGAAGATTTCGTAAAGCCCATTATGCCTCAGTAAAAAGACTCATACGACGGTGCCTGCGATGCCCTCACGGGGCAGGACCCGAGGCGTGACCGCGAAGTAAATAAGCAAAAGAAAAGGCGTGACCGAAAAGGCCACGCCTTATTTGTTTGCTATTCATATTACAGAGGATTACTCTTCTTCCTCTTCCTCGTCTGCGATGC
This sequence comes from Acetatifactor sp., assembly GCA_045643625.1. GTDB lineage: Bacteria > Bacillota > Clostridia > Lachnospirales > Lachnospiraceae > Acetatifactor. The sequence goes on from JAZULD010000053.1 coordinate 12,356, forward strand.
CGAGATTGCTTAAGAAGTACATAAGCTCCTTGTCCACCATGGCAGAGGTGACACCGGTGGTCTGTGCCATGATCTTCAGACCCTCCAGCACGAACATGATGTTGCGCGCGGTTCCCTCGCTGTCCTCACAGTAGAACTCTCCGGTCTCCACGCCCTTGTCGATCAGGCTCTTGATCACGATCACAGCGGTATCGAACTGCTTCTTCATGGTGTTCTGCTTCTTGGGAAGCTTGTTCTCGAAATAGAACTCATACACTGCCTGGGCAAGGGTATCCTTCTTGCGCAGGATCTCTCTCTTCTGCTCGCGCAGGAAAAGAAGGAGCACGTCTGTTGCGGTTGCGTCCTCGGCAATGTTCTCGCCAAAGATATCGTCCGCTTCCTCCTGCTCCGCGATCAGGACCTCCTGGAAGATCTGTGCGGTATTCTCAAAGTAAAGGTACAGTCCGCCTCGGCTGATGTCGCAGGCTTCCACGATGTCCTTCATGGTAACGCGCTTAAAGCCCTTCTCCACGAACACCTTTCTGGCTGTCTCTACGATAAACTTTTTCTTCTGTACTGACTTCTCGCCCATCTGAAAAGTTCCCCTTCGTCATGCTCGGTTATGACAGTTCTATCACTTCTTCACAAAATGTGACACACATGTATTTTAATCTTATCACATTTTCCGAAATTGTACAGTAAAAAATCTGCCGATTCCTCATCTTTTTCCACAAAAACGGAAAAAAAAGACCGCCGGTGGGAGCCGGCGATCTTTATGATCATGTTTTTGTCGTTCCTGTGGAGCGATTATTTAGCCTGCTTCTTAGCAGCCTTAGCTTCCAGTGCCTTGTCGGTAGGTCTTACAAGGAACAGGGAGATGAGCAGGGATACGATGTACAGAGCGATGGTAACATAGAGAACGGTCTGGTAACCAACAGGATTAACAGTGTACTCATGACCGTCGATCATCTTGGTGTACTCGCTTGCCTTACAGATCTTGTTAACGATGAAGCTTGCCATCTGGTTACCGGTAAGACCTGCAATACCCCATGCACTTAAGGTAAGACCGTGAATTGCGCTGATGTTGCCCATTCCGTAGTGATCGGAAAGAAGGGTAGGTACGTTGGAGAAACCACCGCCGTAACCTGCGTTTACAACGAAGATCAGTGCAAGTACAAGTACGATCAGGAACATGTTGCCCTCACCGTTCTTGATACCGCCGGTAACGATTACGATACCGGTGAAGATGATGGAAAGGATGAAGATCAGCTTGTAGATGGTGTTTCTGTCCTTCATGGTATCAGCCCATGCGGAGAAGCCGAGACGGCCGCCTGCATTGAAGATAGCGGATACGGTAGAGATCACACCAACAGCGCCTGCAAGGCCGATACACTTAACGATCATCTTCTCCTGAGAGATCAGTGCAAGACCACAGGTGATATTTAAGTAGAACATAAGCCAGATACCGATGTAGTTTGCGATAGGCTTGCTCTTGATAACAGCCATCATGCTCTGGCTCTTATCCTTGGTCTGAGGCTCATGCCAGCCTTCGGGCTTCTTTAACAGAAGGTGACCAACGAACATCATTACAAAGTATACACATGCAAGGATGAGGAACATCTTGTAGATACCGCCCTCGCCCAGGTTATCAAGCATGGACTGCATGATAGGGCTTGCGATAGCCTTAGCTGCACCGAAACCTGCTACTGCAAGACCGGTTGCCAGACCCTTTCTGTCCTGGAACCACAGCATCAGAGTCTTAACGGGGGACAGATAACCGGTACCGAGACCGATACCCATGATAAAGCCGTAGCATACGTAGATGCCGATCAGTGCAAGTGCGCTGCCCTTGTGAAGGCCGCCGTAGTAAATGAAGAAGCCGGTTCCTGCCATACCTGCCGCAAAGCAGATAGCTGCGATCAGAGAGGACTTATGAATATCCTTCTCTACGATGTTGCCCATGAAAGCTGCGGACATACCGAGGAAGAAGATTGCAAAGCTGAATGCCCACTCGGTTGCACTCTTGGAGAAGCCGATGTAATCTGCGATCTCCTGACTGAAGATAGACCAGCAATATACGGTACCGATACTGCAGTGAAGAAGCAGTGCGGGAATCGCTGCTCTGATCCACTTGTTACTGCGCCATCCGGACGCCTTAGTTGTTTCACCCATGATTTTTCTCCTATGAAATCTGACTTTTTTGTTGTTACAGTGGCATTTTCGGAATGGTGAATCCGAAAACAAACACAAATATTATACAGCCGCTAAAATGATATTTCAACAATAATGTAAACTTTTTTCGTTTAACCCTTGATCTTTCCGGTGACGATGTCGGTGCCGGTCTCATTCACCATCTTATTTGCAAAAAAGGTCGGATCCTCCTCCATTTTTACAAGGACCTCGAAGGACTCCACCAAGAGTTTGGGACTGTCGTAGCGGTTCTTCTCTCTGTCCATGTAAGCCTTAAAATGGTCCACCTGCCACACCAGCACGTCCGCCAGGGTGTAGCCCGCAACCTTGTAGCCGCACCAGAACTTTCTTGTGTCATAATAGTAAGCCAGCTCGTGCAGAAGTCCGTTGCTTGCGCTGACGCCCTTCCAGAGCGCCTCCGCATACGTCTCGTCCTTGCCTGCCTCGCGGCAAAGTCCGAGCAGGAAGTTCTTAAGCGCTCTCATCGCCTGCTCGATCTGCTCTTCTCTCTCTTTATCCAGTGCCATAGCCAGAAGTTCCTCCACCGAATCGCACACACCCTGTGCCGCTGCCCTGACCTGATCGTCCGCATTCGTCATTGCGTAGCTGACGCCGGTCAGTTCCAGCATACTGATATCATTCTCATTGTCTCCGAAGGACACGCTCTTTTCAAGCTCAAAGCCCATGATGGACGCCAGCTTCTTAAGCGCGTTGCCCTTGCCGCTCTCCTTGGGAGTAAAATCCAGCCAGCCGTTGCCGCCGTTCACCACAAGGAGCTTCTCTCCGTACTTATCCTCCAGCCTCTTTCTTGAGGATGCGGGGATGCCGCCCGGATAGTAAATGGAAGCCTTGATCATCTCCTCATCGATCTCTCCAAAATCGTGCAGGACCTCCACGCTGTTCTTGACCTCGTCGCGGATGAGCTTCACAAAAGCCCGGTCTCTGTCAAGTATATAGCAGGTTTTCACGCCGCTCACCAGAACTCTTGACTCCACGGGGTCTGTAAGCATGTCCGCGATCAGCTCCCGCACCAGCTGCTCCTCGATCACGAGCTTGTGCAGGACCTCGCCCTTCCACACCACCAGTGTGCCGTTCTCGCAGATAAAACCGATCCGGTCTGCCAGGGAGGGCATCATATTGCGCAGATTGTAATACTGTCTGCCGCTGGCGGCCACGAAGCCGATACCTCTTTTTAATAATTCTTCCACCACCTCAAAAAAGCGCTCCGAGGGCTTCTGCATACCGGGGCGCAGAAGCGTGCCGTCAAAGTCGCTGACGACGGTGGTGATCTCCTTCTCATTCAGTCTCATTTCAATATTTCCTGTTCTGATTATTTTGACCAAAAAAATTCATTTTGGCACTTGCTAAATCTCTATGACCTATGCTATAATATCTTTCGTCGGTAATCAAGTTCTTTTTACCGGCAGGTCATAGGGGAATAGTACAGCGGTAGTGCGGCGGTCTCCAAAACCGTTAACGGGGGTTCGATCCCCTCTTCCCCTGCTGAAGAGCAGTGAAGCGATTTGCTTCGCTGCTTTTTTTGTTGTCCTGATGCTTGTCTATTTTTTGATGTAGTCCGCCTCCAAAATATGGTATAATACAGTTAGTTCTATCCGAAGATAAGGAGGAAGTTATGCTTATTACCCTAGTCGATATTCTTGCAGCCGCGCTTGCCGTCGTCTCGATCCTTCTCTGGATCATGAAGTTCGGCGTGCGCATGGGCTTTCAATTCAAAACAAAAACAGCACCTGCCAACACAGATGCTTGTGAAGATCCGGCCGTGTCAGACGGCGGCGACCTTGTTGAGATCCTCTCTGCGGAGCCTGTCGCTCCGGCACCTGCCGCACAGACTTCAAGGGTCCGCGATTTCCTGAATTCTTTCCTGACAGACAATAACCCTTATGTTGGTGAAAAAGCAAGCCGCAGGCAGCTTCTGAACATCTTCCTGTTCGCACTGGGTGTGCGCGCCGTGATCTATCTTCTGGGCGTGGTCATCGCCTGCATCAACAGCGAGGCACCCGCCTTCACCTTCTATGATTTCGTCAATCTGTGGAATCACTGGGACTCCATGCACTACGTCTCTCTTGCAAGGGACGGTTATATGAACGCCGGCGTTGACGGCGGCAATCATCTGCTGTTGGTATTTTTCCCCTTGTATCCCTGGCTGATCCGCGCGTTCCATCTGATCATTCCAAACTGGGACATTGCAGGTATGACAGTCTCCGTCATCGCCTTTGCGGTGGGCTGCACCTATCTCTATGCCACAGCCTGTGAGGAGTACAATGAGCGAATCGCCTTCCGTGCGATCCTGCTTCTGTGCTTCCATCCCTTCTCCTTCTTCTTCGGAACGGTCATGACAGAGAGCCTGTTCTTATGCACCATGGCCATGGGCTTCTACTACATCCGCAGACACAAGTGGCTCGTCGTGGGCATCCTTGGTCTGTTCTGCTCCCTGACCCGTGTGCAGGGCGCGATCCTCATGGGCGTTGCGGGCGTTGAATTCTTAGAGACCTACCCCTTCATCACCATGTACCGCGAGAAGCGCATAGGTGAGTTCTTCCGCGCTGTTTTTACGGGGGGTGTTTTCCTGCTGATCACGCTCTTTGGTCCCGCAATATATTTCTTCCTGAACTATAAGGTGGAGGGTGATCCCTTCCGCTTCATGGAGTACGAGGTCACTCACTGGTACCACAACCGTGTGGGACTTGTGAAGTGCATCGATGAGCTGGCGCGTTTGTCCTTCACAGACTCCTACTCTCTCACCTACAGGATGAGTGCTTTTCTCCCTTCCCTGCTGTTTGCGCTGATCGGACTTGCCCTCA
>JAZULD010000054.1:0-9778 GCA_045643625.1 Acetatifactor sp.
CGTCAAAGACATAGCCCTGCCAGCTGGTGTTCATACGGCTCTTCACCAGGACATCGCAGGTGAGCACCTCGCCGGACTGCTCTGCGATCACAGCGTCGTCCAGCACGCTCTTGGGCACGCCGCGGTAGGAATTGCCTGCGGCCTTCTCCCTGCCAAAGCTTCTCTTGTCCTGATAGGACTGCGGATAACCGGACTTGTCAAAGATCAGGTCCATCTTCAGGATCAGGTTGCCCAGACCGTTGAAGGAGATGGCCTCATCCGCCAGGGGAGTGAAGGCTCTGCCCTCTATGTCATTCTGTTTTCTGTCGATACATATTCTGAAAATATTGGGGGGAAAATGCGTTCTTGCCATCTGTCATACCCTCCTATTTTACAAAAGAACTGCCTTCGATGGAGACCTGCTCGTACTCGGCCTTCACCTCGACCTTTCTTCCTCTGTTCATACTGTTGAACTGCTTCATGATTCTCTTAGTCACCTGCAGACTGTTCTCGTAGGTGCAGGCGGGAAGCAGAATGATATACTGGTTGTCGCTGTAACGGGCAGCAATGTCAGCCACGCGCAGCGTCTGCTTCAGCGCTTCCTCAAACTGTGCCATGGCCTTGGTGATCATAAACTTCTCCACGCGCTCATTGTCTGCATGGATTCCCTCATCCAGGCTCAAAGTATAGAGCACCATAAATTCGGCATCGCCCTGTCTGTCGTGCTTACGCACCTCAAGGCGGTAGATCTCTCTGAAAACAGGGTAGCCGCACAGGAATGCTCCCTTGGGTCTCTCCTTCTCGACCATATCCTCCTGGATATTCTCGAGTCTCTCGGACGCAACGCCCTTGCTCATCTTAAGAAGCTCCTGATGAGCCTCCCTCAAAACGCCCGAATCGCGCACACCAAGCGCATCGTAGAGCACTTTTCTGGCTGCCTCGTAATTCTTCATCGCCAGATCGTAGTTGTTTCTGCGGATCAGGGACATGATGCGGTAATAGTGCAGCTGCTCATCCACGCCGTCGTGGCGCAGACCGTTGATGCAGATGCGCTCCAGCTCCTCGTACTGCTCTCTCTCCATATAGTAAGCGGCCAGAGTCTTGGTAGCTGCGAGGAACAGGGAATGATAGTAGGTGGACATGGCAACGACCCAGTGTCTGTCCACGATATTCTCCAGGAATTCGCCCCTGTAGCATGCAAGTGCCTTCTCACAGTTGTCTGCAAGGTCCTCTTCTCCGGAACCGTTCTTGATCAGATTGCAGTAGTGTTCAAAGACTTCAACGTCCAGAGTAACGGGCAGCTCGGGATTCCATGCGTAGGCTCCGGGACTGGTGATGATGTAGTTGGCATCACCCAGAGTCTTCTTCAAAATGGTACGCAGACGATACATCAGATTCTTAAGCGCGCCCATGGGGTTCTCGGTCTCATCCTCCTGCCAGAGAGCTTCGGAGAGTTCCTGTGCAGTGATGGGATGGTCCCTGTGTGTCAGCACATAACCCAGGAGCTTTTTCAGCATATCCGAGCGCAGCGTCTCGTCTGTTACGAGAAGACCGTCTTTTTCAATTTGAAATTGTCCCAGTAAACATACATTCAGCATATCGCACCTGTAATTGAATGATTTTTGTTACAATTCTTCCAAATTGCAAGAAAACATAGGTATAGTCATTAAATTATAGCACGCGAAATATCAAGATGTAAATATGCAATCTTTTTATAGAAGGGCTGCGACCCGAAATACACCTGCCTGACATGCGATGCGCCCCGGAATACACCTCTTGTCCATCAAAAAAGGACACCCGTTTTATCGGATGTCCTTTCATTATTCTTTATTCTTCAGCTGTGTTCTTCCTGCGCTTCTTAAGGAGCAGAAGGAGAAGGATCAGTACCAGCAGTCCTGCAAAGCATGCGATGCAGATGCATACAGTATTGGAAATACCGCTTTCTCCGGGAATGGTAGGATTCAAAGGAGGATCGTCATCTCCGATCTCAGTGCCGTCGCCGTCATCTTCGCCTTCGGTCTTGTCATCCTTGTCTTTGTCCTTATCTTTATCCTTGTCGTCGGTTCCGGGAATATCGGGAGTCAGAGGAGTCTCCTCATCCTCGATCACGGTTTCGTCCTGACCTGCCGCAGGTCTTCTGTTGCCGCCATTGCCGGGAACGATCACGGTCTCGGTAACATAGATCACGCCGCCGTCCACATACTCTGTGATCACGGTCTCGTTCTCTTCATCGGGTGCTGCGGTGTATTTGAACTCGAATACATTTTTGGAAGCGTCTGCGGAAAGAACCAGAGTCTTCTGCGCATCGCCGACTCTGTTGTAGATGCTGCCGCCGCTGATCACGATCTGCTCGGGAGCGGTAACGGTGCGGCTCTCGCCTGCGTTGGCGTAAGCTGCATATGCGGGTGCGATGGAAGCGCCGCTTGCGGAATCCACATAGGATACGCGGTACTCAACACCGTCCACCAGCTTGCCGTAATCTACGACACAGTCAAGGTTCTTGGTGACCTTCTCGGCATCCACTGCCCACTCTGCTGCCTCTTTTACGAAGTAGCCTTCCTTCGCTACGATGTAGCGGGGAGCTTCGGGAGCTGCCTGATTCTCTGCAACCTTGATCTTGATGGCACCCTTCTCGGTGATCTCGTAGCTGTAGCCTGCATACTGAGCTTTAGCTGCTGCCAGTGCCTGCTCCTGCTTGGTTCCCTCCTCCTTGTCGGAGAGAGCGAAATGACCGACATTTCCGGGTCTGTAGGTCACTGTATAGGTCTTCTCGGCTTCAGCCGCCTCTGCGCTTGCGGATGTGAAGAACATTGCCGCTGCCAGCGCCAGGACTGTGCCGAAAATTCGTAATTTGCCGGTAAAAATACTCATTACTTGTTAGCCTCCGCTTTCTTTCTTCTGGCTCCGATGATAAAAAGTACTGCGCCTGCCGCTGCAACCAGAATGCCTGCGCCGATCAGTGCGTTATCGCCTGTGGTCACGGTCTGAACAAGAGTCACAACTGTAGGTGCCTTTTTCTCAGTTACAACGGTCACGGTCTCGATGGTCTCTGTGGGATCCTCATAGCCGACCTTGAAATCAAAATTGATCTGACCGAAGGTCTCGGTGTAATCGATCTTGGAGTTGTTGTCCATAGCCTCGCCGTCGAAGTGAATGGTAAGCACAACGTCGGTGCTCTGGCCCTTGCTTAAGGTAGCGATCAGGATGTAATCCTCCAGCAGCTCGTTCATGCCTTCGATACCGCTCTCGCTTGCCTTGTCGCCCACATATCCGCCGAGGGTGGAGTCGTAGAGGACCTTGCTGCCTGCGGTAAGCTTGATGTCATAGCCTGCGCCCTTGGCCTTCTCGGTGCCCTTCTCAAGGCTCTTTACTGCCTCGGTGCTCATATAGAAATCCGATGTACGGTCGTTCTCGTTCTTAACGGTAATGGTGTGACTTCTGGTCTCGCCGGGTGCAACGCCCTTGAAGGTGTCGCCTAAGTCCACTGCGTCGCCGGAGGTCTTGACGTTCTCATATTCCAGTCTGTTTGCTGATGTAAACTTAACTGTTGCGTTGCCTGCTGCCTCAGCTGCGGATGCTGTAGTCATCACTAACAGCGCACAGAGTGCAATTCCCAGTGTTAAAAAATTCTTTCTCATGCCGACTCCTTTACTCTTCAATGGAAGTGATCACACCGTTCTCAAATGTAGGATATACACCCCACTCGGAGGGGATGGAATCCTTGGCTGCGATCTCCTGTACCGCATCTACCGTAAAGAGGATGTCTGCGGAAGCATCTGCGTATGCATTGCCGGTCTTAGCGGAAATGCTGAAGCCGTCAATAAAGTTCTCGGTCTCTTCGCCTGCCTTAACGGGGAGAGTGTAATACATGATCACCTGGTCCTCATCGCTGTACCATACCAGCCAGTCGTTGACCTTGGTGCCTTCCTTAAGCTCGACTGCATCCTTGCCTGCATGGAGAATGATGTTGTCCGCAGGTAATCTGCTGCCGTCCTCAGCGGTCCAGATCTTGTCGATGGTCACGCGGGTGTAAAGGGTATATCCGTCGGCCGCGTCGTTCACAACACTGTGATGCAGATCCTGCACACCGCCGCCGGGAACCAGATCGGTGAGTGCTTCGCTCTCTGCAGAGCCCGCAAGTTCGATGCTGAGCTTCTTGGTGGTAATGTCCACGCTTCCCTTCTGTTCTGTCTTTGTATTAAAACCTGCCAGAGTTCCGCCGATGACTGCCGCCAACACCAGAACGCCTGCTGTGCACATAAGAATAAGCTTTCTTTTCACGTCTTTCTCTCCTTACGAACCGAAATTCATGGGTATATCAACACACATTTTCCTTGATACTGACTTCATTATAGAAATCAATTGTCACACAATGGTCACACGGAACAAAAAAATGCGAAAAAATGCCGCAAATATGAATTTCCCTGTGACTGATATTTTTTTGCACAAACGTTTCCTACCGTATTATAATAGAATTCTGAAGTTTTATGTGCAGTCCTAACAAAATTTATATAAGAAAGAGGAAAACCATGCGAAAATTTCTTACTCTGTTTTCTGCTTCACTCCTGATGCTCTCTCTGTGTGCCTGCGGCAAGTCTGCAGCGGAGAGCGGCTCATCTCTTAAGCAAAACCTTACCGATAAGGACGTCACCGTTGAATACCTGGTGAAGGCATCCACCCCCGGGGAGCTTTTGAAGGACGGTGCTTTTGCCTGTGAGACCGCCTACGAGGGCATCGATGATACCCCTGTCATCAGAACCACCTACAGCATGAAGGGTGACATTTTCGAATTGAATGACATCGTGACAAATTACGACGGCAGCGTGACCAACAGTTTCTTCTCCTCAGATCCCGACGATCTCTTCTACTATATGATCGATAACGGCGAGGCCTTCGTGGATCCCGTGGAGCCCGGCTATTCCGATCTCTTTATAAACGCCTCCATCCTCGGCTATGCTGCGGATGACACCGAGATCCGCGAGGTGAAAAATGAGGGCAGCTGCATCACCGCCGCTGTAAGCTTCGCAGACCCCGATTTTGAGAATCTGCCCGACATCGTGACCCTCGACAAGGCGTCCGGCAGGATCCTGCGGGTAGAGATCCCCCTCTCCGGTGCCTACAGTGAGGATACTATCGACAGCACTTTGGCCGATGATGATAATGCGGATAGCGCTGTCTGCGTCCTGACATTTGATTATTCCGAGAAGGCTGTTATCGACTACAGCGCGCGTCTGGCAGGCAGAGATCTTGCCGCCAAGCTCGCCGAAGCCAACAGACTGAACTTAAATACCGAGGATCTTAACGGCAACCCTGTGAACAATGAACTTGTCAAGGATGCCAAGCTTGTGCTCGTCAATCTCTGGGAGCCCTGGTGCGGTCCCTGCGTCGGCGAAATGCCCGACCTGCAGAAGCTCTACAAAAAGTATCAGAGCAAGGGACTTGTGATCGTCGGCGCTTATCAGAGCCGTGAAATGCAGTCCGAGGCTGAGGATATCGTCGCAAAGAACGGCATCACCTACCCCATCGTCAAGACCAATGAATATCTGGACGCTCTGGAGCAGGAGTATGTACCCGCAACCTTCCTTTTTGACGGAGAGGGCTATATGCTCACAAACGAGCCCATCGCAGGCGCTCAAAGCTACGAAGACTGGGAAACTCTGATCAAGAGTTATCTGAGCAAATAAGGACCCCTATGAAAAATAAAACTGCTTATATCATTATGGCCGCCGCCCTTGTGATGATCTTTGTCGGGGTTTTGCTGCACCAGCAAACCGACGTTCTGACCAAGGCCGCGCGCATCTGTCTGGAGTGTATTGGAATTGGATAACCGGAAAAGAACTGCCATCCAGGCCATGGCAGCCCTCATACAAAACGCAAATATTTCAGGTTTTTTCCGCGGAAAGATCTATCAGGGTCCTGTAAAAAATGTCTGCGTGCCGGGCTTAAACTGCTATTCCTGCCCGGGCGCTGTGGGCTCCTGTCCCATCGGCGCGCTGCAGAATTCCCTCTCAGCCTACAGGTTCAAATTCCCCTACTATGTGCTGGGGCTTCTGATCTTCTTCGGAGTGCTTCTCGGCAGGGCGGTCTGCGGCTTCTTATGCCCCTTCGGCTTCCTGCAGGATCTTCTGCACAGGATCCCCTTCCCGAAGAAGATCCGCACCTTCCGGGGCGATAAGCCTCTCCGCAGAGTCAAATACGCGGTACTCCTCATCATGGTGGTGCTGCTGCCCATCTGTGTGAAGCTGACCCCCTTCTTCTGCAAGTACCTATGTCCCTCAGGCACCCTGTCGGGCGTATTGCTTCTCCTGTCGGACCATGCACTTTTCAAGGTCCTTGGCGGCAAATTCCTGTGGAAGGCAAGCGTACTCATCCTGATCCTTCTTGTAAGTGTCATGATCGCAAGACCCTTCTGCAAATACCTCTGCCCCTTAGGCGCCTTCTACGGTCTGTTCAACAAAGTGTCCTTTGTGAAGCTTACCTTCATTCCCGACAAATGCACTCACTGTAAAAAGTGCAGCATGGTCTGCGACATGTGCGTGGACCCGAGTGTGACCCCCAACCACAGCGAGTGTATCCGCTGCGGAAAATGTGCAAACGCCTGCCCCGCGGGTGCGCTGCATCTGGGACTTGACTGTCACAAGGAAAAAACACCCGCTTCCCTGTAATACCCAAGCAGGGCCAAACGTGCAGGACAGGGCACCTCGTCAAGACGTAACCGGTGCGCCGGTCGCTCACCTCATCAAACTTCATACACACAAAAAAGCCGCAGGGTTGATCTCACCTGCGGCTTTCTAATGCTCTTTTTTATTCTGTTTAAAGATCTTCAAGCGCATGACGTCTCGGTCCTACTTGAAATCCTCGTATTTTTCACGCTTGATCTCGCCCCACTTCTGCTTCTTTTTCCTGTAGCCGATGAAGCTTACGATGCGGATGTAATCCAGGATAAAGCGGAAGAATACATTCTCAAGAAGGCTTACGATCACTGCCTTGAAAATGTCCGGTACGCCGATCTTCAGGTTCTGCGTGTAGATCCTCTGGAAGAAGGCTGTCATGGACAGGACCGCTCCGTACACCGCATAGACCAGGAAGAACGTGACGATGAGCGACACATTCAAATAGCCCGTGAGGGCTGCGGCGATGACTGCGAGCAGACCGAAGGCCTCAACAAAGGGTGACAGCAGTTCGTACAGCACATAGTAGATAAAAGAAACTGTGCCGATGGAACCGTATTTGAAATTGAAAAACATATTCTTATGTCTTACCAGGCTCTGGAAGAGGCCAAGATGCCATCTTCTTCGCTGTCTGCCGATGTCTCCGAGAGTCGAAGGCGCCTGGCTCCAGCAGACTGCATTGGGCTCGTAGCGGATCACATAGGGAACCTTGTTGCTCCTGCAGTGCTCATGCAGCTTGACGATCAGCTCCATATCCTCGCCCAGAATATCTGAGTCGTAGCCTCCCACTGCTGCCACAAGATCCTTGCGGAACAGACCGAACGCACCGGAGACGATCAGGTTGCCGTTGAAGGTATCCAGCAGAATTCTGGACGCCAGGAAGGCTCTGTCGTACTCCATGACCTGCATACAGGTCAGCAGGTTCCAGGGGAGATGATAACTCTGTACACGTCCCTCATCCATGGCAACGCACTGTGCCACGCGGATCAGACCGCCAACAGCGATGATCTTCTCATCCTCCATCACAGGCTGAACGATCCTCTCGAGGGAGTCTGTCTGTAGAATGGAGTCTGCGTCGATACATACATAGTAGGGGAAGGAGGAGACATTGATGCCCATGTTCAGGGCGTCGCCCTTGCCGCCGTTCTCCTTGCGGATCAGGGTGAGGCGCACCTTGGTGTCCTCCGCCTCGTAGATCTCCTTTGCGGGCTTGGACTTGACAAGCTCGCGGATGGGTCTCGATACGGGGCGCATTCTGAAGTGGTCGATCAGAAGGGCCGCCGTGTTATCGGTGGAACCGTCGTCGATCACGATGATCTCGTAGAGTCTGTACTCTAACTTCAGAAGATTCTCCACGGTGTCCACGATGGTGACCTGCTCATTGTAGGCAGGCACAAGTACGGAGACCGGGAAGTAATAGTCGTGCTTGATCTCGTTTTTGATGCTGCGCATTTTGTCGAGATGATACAGTCTCCATGCGCCCACCAGAACGGATAAAAACAAATAAGTGGCATAGATCAGGAGGTAGATCAGAAAGAATACCGAAATGACCCGGAAAACCACACCTAACAGGTCTGTCATCTGTTCTGTCCTCCCTTCTGCAGACGCTCCACATACGCCAGCATCTCTGCAGTATTTCGGTCGCCGTCTTCCCTGTGAAGGTTGTTGAAGTCCTCAGCTGTGGAGCCAAGCTTGACAAGGGATGACGCCGCATTTTTGCGGACGGACCAGTTGGGGCTCTTCATTGCCTTCCAGAGCACCTCCATGGTCTCCTCGCCGGGATACTCGGCAAGAGCCGCGCACGCAACGATGGCGGGACCGCCATGGTCCTCCTCGGCTACCAGCTTCCGCAGGTAGGGAGCTGCCTTGGCGTAAGGTCTCTTGATAAAGTAACGAATCAGAGCGTATTTGATCTCCTCGGAGGTCTCATCGTTCATAAGTGCCTCCAGGAAGGGTTCCTGCAATTCATTGGTCACATTGGCGGTGAAACGCACGATGCTGACCTGAAGATAATCCTCCCAGTCGCGGCAGGTCTTCCAGAGAAGCTTCGCAAGCATTGCTCTGTCGCCCACGAAACTGCTCAGGCCGTCGGATAAGAGGTTGGGGTGATGATACCAGCCGTTCTCATGGAAAATGGTGAGGGCGCTGACGATGCACTTGCTGCTGCCCATGGCGCTCATTGCCTGCAGCACATTCTCTCTGCAGAAGACGGTGGAGTCCTGCAGGAACTTCACAAGCTGCTCTGCGATCAGATCCTTCTCCTGATTTCTCCTGGGATGATACTTGGAGATCAGATAGGCAAAAAAGGCTCTCTCCATGGGAGGATTGCCCGCATAGGTCTCCGCCAGCTGCCTGAAAACATCGTGACAGGCATCCAGATAAGCCCGGGTACCCTCCTTGCCGAGCAGCGGTCTCATAGCATCGGAATAGGCGACGAGCTCATTTACATTCTTCAGTTTTTTCTGCATCAGTACTGCATGCTCGCCCGAGATGGCCCTGTACTTCTGCACGTAGGCGATCTGTTTTGTCAGAATGCCCGTCCACTCCTTGCTCTTTGCGCTGCCGTTCTTGCGGCGTTTTTTCGCAAAAAGGATGTACAGAATATTAAAGACCAAAAGCGAGAGACAGCTGATTGCGTAGAAGTACATGATGAACTTTACGCCCATGCTGCACGCTTCCTTTCCGACAGAAGGACTGTCTTGTTATGCACCTGTAATCAATAATTCGAGGGGCGGTGCCAGCCCTCTCTGATGCGCTGTGCCAGGCGGGTATTTCGTCCGGCCGCGTCCTCATTCTCCACAGCAAAAGAGACTGCGCGCCTCTCGCCGATGAGCACCAGGATCTTCTTCGCCCTGGTCACGCCCGTGTAGAGAAGATTTCTGCGAAGCATCACCATATGGCTCATGGTCATGGGGATCACCACGATGGGGTACTCGCTTCCCTGGGCCTTATGGATAGTGGTTGCATATGCGAGCACCAGCTCATCTAGCTCGGAGATATCGTAGGAGATCTCCCTGCCGTCAAAAAGCACTGTGAGCTGCTGCTCTTCGGTATCCACGCCGGAGATGATACCGATATCTCCGTTGTAGACTTCCTTGTCGTAATTGTTGCGGATCTGCATGACCTTG
>JAZULD010000055.1:0-11312 GCA_045643625.1 Acetatifactor sp.
TGGTCTACATTTCCTGCAAGGCCTCCAGCCTTGTGAGAGACCTCGAAGTCTTCCTGGCAAGCGGCTACCACGTTGAAAAGGCAGTCTGCGTGGACCAGTTCCCCTGGACTGCGAATATTGAGACATGCGTTCTCTTAGCGAAGACGAGCGCAGGCGAAGTCTGAGGTTAGAGACGCAGTCGTTCCGGCGAGCGAAGCGAGAGCGGAACTTCCTTAATTCCTTCTGGCTAAAAATTAACCCCGAAGAGAGAAGATACCTCTATGTCATTTACAAAAGCAAAACAATATCTCGATAATTCAGGCTACGGCGACCGCGTGCAGGAGTTTACCGTCTCCAGCGCCACCGTGGAGCTGGCAGCTGTTGCGGTGGGCACGGAGCCCGCGAGGATCGCCAAGTCCCTGACCTTCATGGTGGACGGCAAGGCAGTCATGATCCTCTGTGCAGGCGACGCCAAGATCGCCAACGCCAAGTATAAGGCATTTTTCCACACCAAGGCGAAGATGCTGACCCGCGAAGAGGTCCACGATATGATCGGCCACGATGTGGGCGGCGTGTGCCCCTTCGGCGTGAATGAGGGCGTTTCGGTATACCTGGATGAATCCCTGAAGAGATTCGATGTGGTGTATCCTGCCTGCGGAAGCGACAACAGCGCAGTGAAGCTGACCATCCCGGAGCTGGAGGAGACCTCAGGGTCCCTGCAGTGGGTGGATGTGTGCCAGACGCCTGAAGCGACAGCGTAATACCTAAATAACAGGAGAACCCTACATGAAAAAATTACTCGCAATCGCACTGGTTCTTTCCATCATCCTGTCTTTGGCAGCCTGCGGTAAGAAGGAAGCAGCCCCTGCGCCTGCCGAAAGCATTCAGACCGGTATTCAGGCGACTGCAACACCTGCGCCCACTCCGGAAGCAACCGCTGCACCGAAATACGATGTGGAGCTGGTGATCCCTGCTGATTTTATCGGCGAGGTGACCCAGGAGGAACTGGATGCAATGGCAGAGGCCTCAGGATATCATTCGATCACCTTGAATGACGACGGCAGTGCCACCTACCGCATTACGAAAGAACAGCACGAGTACATGCTCCTCGGCGTCCGCAGCAGTATCGCAGAGTCACTGGAGGATATTAAAAACTCCGAAGACTATAATTTTACCGATATCAAGGTCAATGCAAACTGTACTGACTTTAAAGTGACGACCACATCGGAGGAACTGAGCTTTGCAGAGAGTCTCTCCGTGCTGGTTTTCTATGCTTTTGGCGGAATGTATCGTGTGTTCTCCGGTGAGGAGATCGACAATGTACATATCGCTTTCGTCAATGAGGAGACCGGAGAGATCATCTCCGAGGCTAACTCCATCGAAGCAGAATACTAAAAACAGAGAGGTTATCATACAACATGGAATACGGCAGATCGATTTTTTTGACCAAACCAAATGATGAAAAAGCGTATGTTTTCACGCCTGAGGAATTCGGCGCGTGCCCTGACGGCACAGGCGACAACACCGAGGCTCTGCAGAGAGCCATCGATGACCTGACCGATAAGTGCTTCCACGGCATTATTTTTGTGCCCGAGGGAACCTACCGCTTCTCAGGTACCGTTCAGGTCTGGAGAGGCATCCGACTGATGGGCTACGGCGAGAAGCGTCCGAAGTTTATCTTAGCGGACAATGCGCCCGGCTACGAAGGCCCCTTCACCAAGTATATTCTTCATTTCCGCGACAATAAGCCCCATCCCGAGTACCCCTTAAGAGATGCGCAGAACACATCCTTCTACGGCGGCGTGCGAAACATCGATTTTGACTTAGGTCACGGCAATAAGGGTGCGGTTGCATGCCGTTATCGTATCGCCCAGCTTTGTTCCTTAGAGGACATTGACTTCTGTATCAACGACGCTTATGCGGCTGTTGAGATGGTGGGCAACGAGATCGAGCGCTGCAGATTTTTCGGCGGCACCTACGGAATCGTCACTGGTGAGACCGTGCCTTACTGGCAGTTTTACCTGGGAGACTGTATTTTTGACGGACAGGCGAGAGCCTGCATTTCTTCCTACCGCGCAGGTCTCACCATGGTGCGCGACACCCTGCGCAATTCGCCCTACGGCGTGTACGTGCCCAACAAGGAGACCGACAATCACTACATTGAGGAGTTTGAGCGTCTCTACATGGAGGATTGCCGCCTGGAGAACCTCTCACAGGCAGGCGTCTGCATGAACATGACCCGCTATCCTCAGAACTGGCTCCATGCAAGAAGCGTTCTGTGCAAGGACACAGAGATGTTCTACGAGCCCTTCGGCTGCCGCTTCAACCACCATGTCGGCGTGACTCCCGTTACCTCCGAGGAGCCTGTCTACAGCGTCACCATGGACATGGGCCTTAAGATCGACGTACATAACCGCGACAAGACACGTCGCTTTGATATTGATTTTTCAATCGAACCCGCACAGTGGAGCGAGGCACCCGATCCCGACTATGTTCCCATGCCGGCACTTGCGGATTGCGTGAACATCCTCGAGTTTGGCGCAGCGGGAGACGGCGAGACCGATGATACCGCTGTTTTTGAAAAAGCGATCGCAGAGTATACGAACATCTACGTTCCCATGGGCGTTTACCGTCTGACCCGCGGTCTGGAACTGAAACAGGATACCTGTCTGGTAGGTCTGCACTGTCACAGCACCCGCTTTATGATGGACAACGAGCTTTATCTTGATGTGAAGCATCCCAAGTCCATGCTGAAGGCACCCGCAGGCGGCCACAATCATGTCTGCGGCATCAGCTTAGACGGCGGACGCAATCCCGGCCTTACAAGCGTTGAGTGGATGGCAGCCCCCGATTCCCTGCTTGAGGATATTCTCTTCATGCACGGCAGACGTGTGCTTCCCGGTCCTCCCAAGCGACTGACCGGCGGCCAGGGCTTCAAGGGCATCCCCACCAGAAAGGGCAGAGACAGAGGACATTCCCTGTGGATCCACGACGGCGGCTCAGGTGTTTTCAAAAATATCTGGTCCCCCGATGTATGGGGCTTATCCGGCATTTATATCAGTGACACCGAGGCACCCGGCAAGATGTATCTGGTGAGCGTGGAGCATCATCTGGACATCGAGGTGATCCTTGAGCGTGTGGCTAACTGGAAGATCGTTTCCCTGCAGACAGAGGAGGATCTCGGCAGTGAGTACGCAGGCAGCGTGATCTGCAAGGACTGCTTTGATGTGGAGTTCGTCAACCTGTTCCAGTACCGCGTACAGGCCATCGACATCCAGTATCCTTACGCGACCCGTGTGGAGAACTGCAAGAACCTGAAGTTCAACGGCGTGCATGTTTTCTCCATCGGTCCCACACCTTTTACCAATGCTGCAGTGATCGATGATGAGTGCGTGATCCGGGATCTTGAGATCGGAAGCCTGCATGTCAGCTGTTGATAGTCAAACCGCAGATAACAAAACTCGCAGGCGTCACCGCATTATCGTAAAATAGCGGTCAACCCGCAAAACATATACAAGGAGCTACAGACAACAATGATCGTTTCAAACATCGACAAGAAGATCTCCCTCGCAAATACCGTGGAGTTCCATAACAACGTGGACTATTGCGTGGGTACCGGACGCATGGGCCTTGCCCTGCAGAAGGAGTACATGGAGCAGTTAAAATTTGTACAGGAGGGAATCGGTTTTTCACATATCAGAGGCCATGGACTGTTCCATGACGATATGGCCATCTATCAGGAGTACGAAGAGGACGGCGTGAAGAAGGCAGAGTACAACTTCACTTACCTTGACCTGGTGATGGACAATTATAAGGAAGTAGGCTTAAAGCCCTTCTTAGAGCTCGGCTTCATGCCTAAGAAGCTTGCAAGCGGAGAGCAGACAGTTTTCTATTGGAAGAGCAATGTGACTCCCCCCAAGCGCTACAGCGACTGGTGCGTGCTTGTTACCGCGACCCTGAAGCATCTGATGGAGCGCTACGGTGAGGCTGAGGTAGTGACCTGGCCCATCGAGGTGTGGAACGAGCCCAACCTGACCGGCTTCTGGAAGGATGCCGACATGCAGGAGTATTTCAAGCTCTTCGAGGAGACCTTCCGCGCAGTGAAGGCGCTGGATGAGCGTTTCAAGGTGGGCGGTCCCGCCATCTGCGGCGTCAACGATGAGTACTGGATCGATGAGTTCATGAAGTTCGTTGAGAGCAAAGATCTTGCCATCGATTTTGTCACCAGACATCATTACACCACCATGCCTCATGATTTCGTGGGTCATTACTCCTACGCAGAGCTGGAGGACGCCGAGTTCCGCTTCAGTAACCTCCATTCCACCAGACAGATCATTGATCGCTATGAGCGCTACAAGGGTCTTCCCATCCATGTGACCGAGTACAACACCAGCTACAGCCCCCAGTGTGTCATCCATGACACCAACTTAAATGCGGCTTACCTGGCTCACCACCTGACCAGACTGGGCGACGACAACGAGTCCTATTCCTACTGGACCTTCGGTGATATTTTTGAGGAGCAGGGCGTTCCCTTCACTCCTTTTTACGGCGGCTTCGGCATGGTTGCCAACCATTCCATCCCCAAGCCCACCTACTATACTTTCGAGTTCTTCAAGAATTTAAAGGGCAGATGCATCCACAGAGACGATGATGTGATCCTTGTGGAAAAGGCGGACGGCAGGATCGCAGGCGTAGCCTGGAATATCTGCAAGCATCCCGAGGAGGAGCGCGAGATCAGGTTGAGTCTTGAGATCGACGTGCCCGCAGGAGAGTACAGCCTGATCGAGAAGATCGTGGACGAGGACACCTGCAATCCCTTAAAGGTATGGTACGAGATGGGTCAGCCCGCAGGTCTGTCAAAAGAGCAGATCAAACTCTTAAAGACCGCAGCGACCCCCATGATCCGTTCAGGCAACCTTACTTCCGACGGCAAGGTATTCGCAGAGCTTACCGTAGAGCCCAACGGTGTGATCTATTTTGAACTGGCGAAGGTAAGGAGAACTCCCGACAGAGGCTACAAGTATCCCAACTACCGCGCGTAAGAGGCTGCAGAAATTCTGCTGACAACGCATAACAACATCATAAGGAGACGACACAAATGATCATTATCTATGTAAAATATAACTGTAAGGAAGGCGCCGCCAAGGCATTCCTGGACGTGATCAAAGAGAACAAGATCGATGTTCTCTGCCGCGCCGAGGACGGCAACTTCAAGTACGATTATTCTTTTGACGCCGAGAATCCCGACGCGCTTGTATTGAACGAGGTGTGGAGAGATGCGGACGCACTTGCCGCACACGCTAAGACCGAGCATCTTACTTTGCTTCGCGGCCTGAAGGACGAATACGTCGTTTCGACCGATATCGAGAAGTACGAGGGCGAGCGCATCGGCTGATCTTTGCGGCAGATATGCATGAATGCTGAAAAAACTGCATAAAAATTCAAGGACGACCCAAAAGAGGGTTGTCCTTTTTATTTTGAATATGATACAATTTTTGTACAACGATTGTCACAGAAAGGGCGGTAACCAAAATGAACGAGAAATTAAAGGCAGCTGTATATGGCGTTGCTGTCGGCGACGCACTTGGTGTTCCCTACGAATTTAAGCAGAGAGGGTCTTTCAGAGCAGAGACCATGGTTCCCTTCGGAACCCACAACCAGCCTGCGGGCACCTGGTCCGATGATACTTCTCTGACCATTGCGACCTGTGATTCCATCCGCGAGAAAGGAACGATCGACATCGAAGATATGCGCGAGAAGTTCAGAGCATGGATGGCCGAGGGCAAGTACTCTGTAGACAACCGCGTTTTTGATATCGGAGGCACTACCGCGAGAGCACTGCGCCGCGGAAAGGGCGTTGCGGATAAGCTTTCCAACGGCAACGGCTCCCTGATGAGAATGATCCCCATCGTTTTCACCGATGCGGATGACGATATGGTGGCAGAGATCTCCGGCATTACCCATGCGCACCTGATCTCCACTTCACACTGCTGTACCTATGTGAAGATCGGCCGCAGACTGCTTGCGGGCATGGATATCAGGGAAGCCATCGCCGACTGCGGCGGCAGACTGGGCAGGATCTATGAGCTGGATGAGGATGCGATCAAGTCCTCCGGCTATGTTGTGGATACTCTGGAGGCAGCTCTCTGGGCGCTTTCCACCACCGACAACTATAAGGATGCGATCCTTAAAAGCGTCAATCTCGGCGACGATACCGACACCATCGCAGCGGTAGCGGGCGGTCTGGCCGGCATCATATATGGTTTTGATGGCATTCCCACAGCCTGGGTGGACCAGCTGCGCGGCAAGAAGGTCATCGACGCATGCCTTTTTTAATGATAATTGAAGATATGAAGGGCGTAACGGGTTCGTTGCGCCCTTTTTGATGCGGCAGCCCGACAGAGCAGGACTTACGCCTGCCCGGAAAGGGAGCATTTTCGGAGGCGCAGTTTAAGGGCTCATTTTTGAAGAAGTATTTTTTGAAGGAGCATACAAAAAGGAGGACAAAAATGGAACACAAGGACAGGGTAGTAGTGGTAACGGGCGGAGCAAAGGGCATCGGTAAGGCGATCTGCGAAGCTTTTGCGGCAGAGGGTGCCAAGGTGGCCGTGATCGACCTGCTTCCCAATGACTATTTTGTGGGAGATATCGCGGACGAGAAGACACTTGAGGCATTTGCTGAAAAGGTCATCGCAGATTTCGGACATGTGGACGTGATCGTCAACAACGCGCTGCCCATCACAAGAGGCATCGACAGCTGCAGCTACGAGGAATTCAACTATGCGCTCCGCGTGGGCGTCAGCGCTCCTTTTTATCTGGCCAAGCTGTTTAACCCGTATTTTGCAAAAGGAGCGAGCATCGTGAACATTGCATCCTCCAGAGACCGCATGAGCCAGCCTCAGACCGAGAGCTACACAGCGGCAAAGGGCGGCATTCACGCCCTGACACATGCCCTCTGTGTGAGCCTGGCCGGCAGGGTGCGCGTCAACTCCGTATCCCCCGGCTGGATCGACACGGCGTACATCGTATACGAAGGTCCGGACGCGATTCAGCAGCCCGCGGGAAGAGTGGGTAACCCTTCGGATATCGCCAATATGGTGCTTTATCTTGCCTCCGAAAAGGCAGGATTTATCACGGGAGAGAATATCTGCATCGACGGCGGTATGACCAGACTGATGATCTACCACGGCGACAATGGTTGGAAACTGGAGCAGTAATTTTTATATGACAAAATAATACAAAAACCGCAATAAATTACAGGCGTTATAGGTTGTATTTATTGCGGTTTTACTTTATAATGTAATATGGACCATGGCGTTTTATACACTTTGAACAATTTTCATGTGTTTGGGGAGTAAAACGTCAAATAATAACTTTTTTCATGGGAGGTAAGCAATGAAAAAGAGATTACTTAGCTGGTTGCTTGTAGTCTGCATGGTATTTACCCTCCTCCCTGTCGGAAGCCTTACCGCTTTCGCAGCAGAGGGAGATCTGCCTACTATCATGACGGTAGAACCTTCAGAGACAAACAACCTCCCTGCAGGAATTGATCTTTACAGACCTTCTTCCAGCAGCAGCACGTACCACCTTTATCTTCCCGGTAATGTAGACAGCACCAAGTGCTTCTTCAGCTGGGCAGACGGCCTTTCCGCGACTATGAGCGGCGCAACCTACGCAAGTGGTGCATGCCCCGTTCCCGCTCCCGGCGAGACCAAGACCTACACATTCACCAAGGGTACTCAGACCAAGAACTTCCAGGTAACCACCTACCGCGGTTCCGCAGAGGTTCCTCCGATCTTTATCGAGATCGACGAGAGTATCACAACCATCGCAGCTATGAACGGTGATGCCAACCACAACACAGAGTGTACCGGTATCATTTACATTGATGGTGAACAGCACACCTTAAGCAAGATGAAGGGCCGCGGCAACGCAACCTGGAGTCAGGCAAAGGACAAGCGCCCCTACAATATCACCTTAGGCAAGAAGGCTACCATTCTCGGCCTCGACGAAGCGCCCACCAAGAAGTACAGCATGCTTGCTAACATCGCAGACCGCAGCTTACTGCGCAACAAGGTCGCTTACGATGTTGCTAAGGTCTTTTAGTCTGGCTAGGATTCCGTACAGGCAGATGTATGGATGAACGGTGTATATCAGGGTCTCTACCTGGTAACTCCCAAGACCGATTCCTACGTATCCGACGACGGATATTCATTTGAGAACGACAACTACAAAGAGCCCGCTATCGCAGACGGCGGTGACCCCAGCTTCGATCTGGTCGGTCTTAACGGCGTACAGGGTTACTTCATTCAGCCCTACGAGTACAACCGTATCACCGTAAAGAAGATCGGTGCCAACCTCCTTGCTCCCGAAGGCGAGACCGTAGAGAAGCTCACCGAGGTTTCCGCACAGATCAAGGATTATCTCCAGGAAGCATGGGATGCTATCCGTGCAACCAACGGCATCAACGCACAGGGTCATTACTACACCGATTACGTTGATATGCCTTCCTGGGCAGGTATGTACCTGATGCACGAGTATATCAAGAGCTTCGATGCCAACGCAGGAAGTATTCTGTTCCATCGTGACGGTACTACCGAGGCAGACAAGATCTTCGGCGGCCCTCTCTGGGATTGCGATAACGCTCTGGGCAGCACCCAGATCAACAGTCACCTTGGTTCCAAGGTAGATCAGACCTCCGCAAACGGCTGGTTCGTTCGCAATATCGGTGAGGACAAGACCTCCATCTTCAAGACCATCGGTAAGCATGATGACTTTATGCAGGAAGTATATCGTTTATACAACCGCAATAAGGCAGCATTCGATTCCATCCCCGAGAAGATCACTGCTGAGGCAGCTAAGATCGCTGATTCCGCAGCAATGAACGACAAGAAGGTCACCCGTGAGACCTACAATACCGTTAACTACTCCAGACAGACCACCAAGGATGCAGGTACCGCTTACGAGCAGGTTTACAAGCAGACCACCAAGTGGAGTGACTATGTAGATAACTTCAAGACCTATGCAACCGTACGTTCCAAGTTCCTCTCCGACAACATTCCCGTTGTTGAGGATCCCGGCTTCACTGCAACCTTTGCACTTGGCAGCGGTGCATCCGTTACCACCTATGACACTCAGGATGTATCCGGTGAGGGTCATGCAAACGTAACAGAAGCATACGCAAGAAATTCCGCAACCGGTGAGATCGATAAGACCGGTGAAGGTCAGGTCAACTTCAAGATCGAGACTTCCGGCGACTTCAAGGTAGCAGCAGTTACCGTAACTCCCGTTGAGAATTTCAAGAACTTAAAGACTCCCGCAGATACCGGCGTTGACGGTGTATATCGCGTAACCAAGGTTACCGGTCCCATCACCATCAACGTTGAGACCGCAGAGTTTATCTGCGATCACGTATTCGTTGACGGCGTATGTACCGAGTGCGGCAAGAAGGCTTACAAGGTAACATTCGACCACGATTCCAGAAGTTCCGTTACCACCTTTGCTACCAAGGATCTGGTAGACGGTGTTGTAGCTGATTTTGCTTATGCAAAGGACAGCGTATCCGGCGAAATCGATCTTTCCGGCGACGGTCAGGTCAACTTCGTTGTTAATGTAATGCCCGGTTATGAAATTGCCGAGGTATCTGCAGCAGGTAAGTACAAGAACCTTAAGGGACCCGAAGATACTCTTGTTGAGAACGGCTATCGTCTTACCAAGGTATCCGGTGACGTAACCGTTACCGTAAAGACCAAGAAGCCTTATGTGGAGCCCACCGTTCCCGAAGGCGAAGTGATCGCTCCTTACGGTACTCCCGTGCTTGACGGCGAGATCGATGAGATCTGGGATACCGCAACCGAGTACAAGATGACCAAGCCCAACTTAAGAGATGATGCATCCGCTACCGTTAAGGTACTCTGGGATGAGAACAAGCTGTACATGCTTGCTCAGGTTCAGGATGCAGTTCTTGATAAGACCGCAAACAACAACTATGAGAGAGACTCTATTGAAGCTTTCATCGATGAGCTTTACAACAGAGGAACCTCTTACGGCAATGACGATGCTCATTACCGTGTAGATTACACCAACGCAAAGTCTACCGACTCCGGTACCGCTTCCCGTTGGAACACCGCAGCTAAGATCGTTGACGGCGGCTACGTTGTAGAGGCTTCCATCGACTTCTCAGCAATTACTCCCGAAGTTGGCAAGACCATCGGTTTCGATGCTCAGGTCAACGTAGCAGCAAACGGCAGAAGAGCAGGCACCATCAACCTGTTTGACGGTTCCGGCAATGCATGGCAGAATCCTTCCGGCTTCGGTAAGCTCACTCTTGCAGAGGCATATGTTGAGGAAGAGCCCGCTTATGTAGCTGTATTTGCTGACAAGACAGAAGCTAAGCCCGGTGAGACCGTAACCTACACCGTATGCTTAGGCGCTATCAAGAATTTCCAGAGTGCAAACTTCACTCTCGTTATTCCCGAAGGTCTGACCTTCGTTTCCGGTTCTGCAGTAGAAGGCTTAAAGGAGCTTCTCGGTTCCGATAAGGCTGACTTCACCGCAGAGACCCTTACCATGGTAATCAGCGGCGGCGGCAGCTACTCAAGCGATTCCGCAACCGATCTGATGACCTTTACCTGTACCGTTGACAAGGGCGTTGCAGCAGGTACCGTACTTGCGATCGCTTTTGAGGGCGACGAGGACTTCTCCGACGATGAGTATGAGACCTACGAGACCATTTATGATTTCGAAGATTCCAAGATCACCGTTCTTGAGGTTAAGGAGCCCATCCTTCCCGAAGACGGCAAGGTAACCGCAGTATTCGGTTCTCCCGTACTTGACGGCGAGATCGACGCAGTTTGGGACAAGGCTCAGGATTACATCCTTTCCAAGCCCAGCTTAAGAACTGACGGCGCAGGTACTGCAAAGATGCTCTGGGATGACAATGCTCTGTACATCCTGTGGCAGGTTGAGGATACCAACCTCGATAAGTCCAACAGTGCAACCTATCAGCACGACTGTGTTGAGGTATTCTTAGATGAGCTCTGCGATGGCAGAACCGCTACCTCTTACGCAGGAGACGATCTCCATTATCGTGTAAACTACGCTAATGAGAAGTCTATCGATGCAGGTGCAGCAAGCCGCTGGTACACCGCAACCAAGCTCGTTGACGGCGGTTACGTTGTAGAAGCTTGCATCACCTTTAACGCAATTACTCCCGCAAATGATGCAGTACTCGGTTTCGATGCTCAGATCAACTGTGCACAGGGCGGCCGTCGCGGCGGTACCATCTCCCTGTTCGATACCACCGGTAATGCATATCAGCGTCCTCGTGAGTT